>JBDSWH010000270.1:0-2992 GCA_039926785.1 Gammaproteobacteria bacterium | reverse complement strand
GAGGGCGACGGGCCGGCCGCGAAACACCCGCGGTACGTCGGCGGGCGGACGACTCAACCAGTCGATCGCATTCTTCGCCACGCCGGGAATGCTGTTGTTGTATTCGGGGCTCACGATCAGCAGGCCATCGGCACCGGCGATCGCGTCCTTCAGCGCGGTGACCGCCGGCGGGATCCCGTGCAGTTCCTCGTCGTCGCCGTTGTAGAGCGGAATACCGGCGATGGATTCAATCTGCAGCGTGCTTTCCGGCGGCATCATCGCCGCCGCCGCCCGCAGGATTGCCGAATTGAATGAGCCTCGACGGACGCTGCCGGAAATACCAATGATGGTTGTCATGGGTGATGGTTACGGCGCCGACGGCAAATAGCCGAGCTGCGTCATCATCCCCAGTGCATCCTCGTTGCCCCAGCGACCCCGGAACCTGCCGTCACGGATCAGGTAGATGTCCGTACCCATCACGCTGAACGGCTTGCCGGTGGGCGGCCGGCCGAAATAGGGGCCTGTTGACGTGCCGGTGACTGTTGAGCGGACGATGACGTAATCACCGGCGCAGAGGAGCATCTCGTTTTTCACCGTCCGGTCGGGGAACGCACCCTTCAGCAGCTTGAGGTAGCCGCGGATCGCGGCGGGTCCCTGGGGCGCCCCGGGCGGCGCCGAGTGATTCAGGTACTCGGGGGCGATCAACTCGTCCACCAGCTCCATCTGGCCGCCGTTCACCACCAACTCCAGCTCCCGCAGGTAGGTGATGCGGTTCTGCTCGTGACCTCGGCAGCTGGCGTCCATGAGCTCGGGGGTGGCGAGGGAGTCGGCGCACACTGGCACTGTGGCCAGGATAAACGTGGCCACAACTAACAACCGGATTTTTTGCATCGACGGGGAACCTCAGGAGTGGATGTACTGCTCCAGCTGCTCGATCATCAGCTGCTGCTCCGTGATCACTTCCTTTACCACGTCGCCGATGGAGATGACCCCGATCACCTTCTTGTGATCGAGCACCGGCAGGTGACGCACGCGTTTCGTGGTCATCAGCCCCATGCACTCGCTCACCGTATGCTCGGGACGAACGCAGAGCACCTTGTGCGTCATGATCTCGCGCACGCGGGTCTCCCGCGAAGACTTGCCGAGCAAAACGACCTGCCGCGCGTAGTCACGCTCGGAAAAGATGCCGGCAAGGCGTTCGCCGTCGAGCACCACCAGGGACCCGATGTCGTGCTCCGCCATCAGGACCAGGGCGTCGTACACCGTGGCATCCGGTTCGGTGAAAAAGAGGCGGTGGGACTTGCGTGCCAGCACCTGCTGAACGGTACGTGACGTTGTGTGCATGATTCCCCCCGGAATACTTCCTTAACCCACCCCGAGCATAGTGCTCCCGGCCAGCGCCCCAGAACAAGGACCCGGCATGACTGAACACACTCACGAGCCTGCGGACAGCCCGGCGACGGCCCCCGCCTTCGACCGTGCCCGCTTCACCTGCCCCGGCTGCCGCCAGCTGGCGGACCAGGTGTGGCTGAATGTCTACGCGGAGCCCGTCAACAATCCGACAGGCACCCCCCTGAGGATCGCCGGCGAGGGCCTGGAGCTGCTGAAGCAGAACCCGCGCTTCCCGCCGGCGGTGCGCGACCAGAAGGTGGCCTACTGGAACCGGGTGAACCGGGGCGAGGTGTTCCTCGACCGCTGGGCACCCGTCGAGACGGAGTTGTTCGTGGCCGGGATGGAGCTCAGCGTGTGCCGCCAGTGCGGGGCGACGGCAGTGTGGCTGGGCGGGCGCATGGTCCATCCCTGACACGTCCGGGTCCCCGGGGTTATCGCCCTGACGCTGCCGCTGGTGCTGCTGCTCAGGCGTCCGCCAGCGCCGGCACCACCCGCTCGCCCAGCAACCTGATGGTGTCCGCCGGGTTGGCGTAGATCCGGAGCGCGATCTCGGTGAGGCCCGCCCGGGCGAAGTCCCGCAGCCGCTCGATTTCCTGGTCCAGGTCCGCGATCGCGCAGGCAGACGTGCAGCGCTGGGCCAGCTTGCGGACGATCTCAGGCGGCACGCCCTCGATGACGTCGCTCTTCTTGTTGTAGGCCCGGATGAACTGATTGATGTTCCCGTTCACCAGTGCGGCCTCGTCCGGGTCCAGCACCTCATTGATATAGGGCGGGTACAGCGTGCCCCGCACGGTGAGCCAGATCCGCGCTTCCCGCTCCGCCTCTTCCCGGGTCTCCTTCACGTGCCAGGCCCAGAAGTTGTTCAGCGTGAACGACGCCGGATCCTTGCCCGCTTCCCGGAGCGTGCCATCGATGATGGCCCGGGAGCGGCGCACGTGGTCCACCACGAAATCGCTGACCATGACGGCGTCGGCGTGCCGGGGCGCCGCCTTCAGCATCTGCGGGCCGTTCGCGCCGATGTAGATCAAAGGCGGCGCGCTCTTGACCCAGGACGGGTTGTACCACTTCACTTCAAACAGCTCGCCCTGGTAGCGGACGGGCTTGCCCGTCGCCGCGAGCCGCAGGATCTCGGCGCACTCGCGCACCGCGCGCACCACCCGCACGGGCTTCGCGCCCATCGCAGTGGCCGTGCCGCCGCCCGCGCCGATCACGATCTGCGCGCGGCCCTTCGCCACCTCGTTCAACGTGAGCAGCGAGCTCGCCATCTTCAGAGGGTGCAGCTCGAAGGGGCTCACGGCGATCGGCCCCAAACGGATGCGCTGGGTGTTCATCGCCAGTGGCACGAAGTTGATAAACGGGTCCCGGCCGTCGTTCATGTTCGACACCCAGACACCGCCAAGCCCATTGGCCTCGGCCAGTTCGCCCAGCTCCCGCACCTGATCGGGGGAGTTGTTGGCCTCGAGGATTATGTCGATACGCATGCTGGCGTCAGAGTGTAGCTGGTGCGGCGCGCCGTCAAAGGGGTCGACCAGCGAATCGGGCGGAAAGCCTGGCATTTGCGTCATTGACCGGTCAGTCGCCGGCGGCGTAGATTCCCGGTCATGGACAAGGACATTCTTGC
>JBDSWH010000269.1:0-6794 GCA_039926785.1 Gammaproteobacteria bacterium | reverse complement strand
TTCTGCTCGATGTTGTGTTCCTGGCGCTGCCAGAACAGCCCGAAGATGGTTCGGAACCTGTTGTCCTGGGGGGATGAAAAACGGAGTTCCTGGCTGTACTTCTTGTAGAGGTCGGTCGCGCGGATGTACTGGGAGAAGTCGATGGGGTCGCCGTTGTCGTTGCTGAAGGAGTCGCTGAAGTAGTAGCCGGAGTCTTCAAAATAGGCGCGGTCGTACCAGTAGGAGTAGTCCGAGTAATCGGAGTTGGAATCGACGTCCCGGTCCAGGTAGGAGGCCGTGTAGACCATGTCGAAGCTGCCAACGCGCCCCTCGACGGTCAATGCGGCCTGCAGCCACTGGTCGTCGGTGTCCTCCGGGTACAGGTGGCCGACCTTGTACTCGCCCAGCGTGCGATCGGCGCCGAAGGCGCCATCGGTGGTCTGTTTCTGGGCCATCACGCTCGGCGTGACGGTCCAATTGTCATTCAGGTCAATGCGCAGTGCCGCCCGGCCGCCGTAGGTCTCGGCCTTGTTGTAGTTGTCTTCAACGGCAGCCGCGTTGTCCGTGGTAATCGGCGTGCGCGGGTTGGTTTCGCCCGGCAGGCTCTGCGACGTGCTCACAAACGTGCGCTGGAAGGGGACGTTGTCGATAAAGCCGGCATCCTGGCGGGCCCAGCCCACGAGGCGGATGGCCATCGAGTCGGTCAGCGGTACGTTGACGAAGCCCTCGGCCAGATAGCCGCTGTCGCCGCCGCTCAGGAAGTTTCCCTCGACGCCATAGCCTCCGGCGAACCCGCTCGGGTCCGGCTTGTTGGTGACGATCTTCAGCGTGCCGGATTCGGAACTGGCGCCGTAGAGGGTGCCCTGCGGTCCGGCGAGGGCCTCGACCCGGGCGATGTCGTAGAGATGGACGTCGAGGGCGCCCTGGATGGTCGTGATGGGCTGCTCGTCGAGGTAAGTGCCGACGAGCGGCAGTGACCCGGAGTGATTGGCGTCGGCGTCGCCCGCGCTGGCCACGCCCCGCATGTAGATCTGGGCGAAGCCCGGCCGGATGTTGACGAAGGACACGCTGGGCAAAAAATTGGCGTAGTCGTCGAATTTGTCGATCTTCAGTTCGTCCAGCTTCTGGGTGCCCAGCGCCTGCACGCTGATCGGCACGTTCTGCAGGCTTTCCTCGCGCTTCTGGGCCGTGACGATGATCTCGTCGAGACCCATTGGGGACTGCTGGGCGTGAACATACGCCGGCGCCGAAGCTGCCAGGAGCAGCGGCGAGAGGCGCATGAGCCGCAAGTTGGTTCGGAGCGCCGGACGCGCAAGAACCGGCGCGGTGCGCGTCGGTCGCGAAGAAATCGGGACCAGGGCGGCCCGCTGCAGCTTCCGGCGGCGACTACGTGTCATGGAATCCCCCTCCACTGAACGTCGGCCGATTGTGTCTGCAGTTCCGCAACAAGTCCAACCGCGTCGTCGTCAGAACTCTGGCGCTGCGGGATAGGCCTCGAGGACCGGACCCAAGGTGTCGCGCAGGGGATCCAGCCACGCGTCGTAGTGGCGCCAGTGATCGACGGCGTCCTGATAAATCGGCTGGCGAACCTGCTCTGAGCTGGCCGTGCGCACGGCCCTTTCGTTGCGGTAGAACGCGAGGCATCCCTCTTCGAACGGCAAGCCGCAGTAGTCCAGCAGCCGCCGGACCTCCGCCTCGGTGTCCGCCACCATGTGCTCGTAGAAGACCCGGTGCACCCGGCCGGGCAGCACCGCGTCGAAGTGGGCCATCAACTCCACATAGTCCCGGTAGTACCGGCCGATATCGGGGAGGCTGTAAGTGAAGTGCTGGCCCCGGGCAAAGTGCTGCTTGAAGCCGGAGAAGCAGCAGCTGAGGGGATGGCGGCGGGCGTCGATGATCTTCGCATTGGGCAGGATCAGGTGAATGAGGCCGGCGTGCGCCCAGTTGTTCGGCAGCTTGTCGATGAAGAAGGGCGCGCCGGTCTTGCGCTGGATCCGGGTCCGGGCAAGATAACGCTCGCCCAGTTCGCCGAGTTGCCCGGCAGACATGCCGGCCAGGATCTCGGGGTACTTCGACTCGTCGGTCCGCTGCTTCTTGCCCCCCAGATCCCGGGCGAGGGCAACCATGTCCTGGAGTTCCATCGTCCCTTCCACGGCGGAGTGGCTGGCCAGGATCTGCTCCACCAGGGTCGAACCCGACCGCGGCAGGCCGACGATGAAGATGGGGTCCGGATCAGGGCAGCCGCTCCCATCCCTCGCCAACAGAAAATCATTGGTAAACAATGCCTTGGAGCGCTGCACGTTCCTGGTGATCTCGGCGGCGTCGTAGCGCACGATCGACCGGCGCAGGCGGTTGGCTTCGTCGTACCGCGCGAACGACTCCGCGTACTGGCGTGCGTCCTCCAGCGCCTTGCCCAACGTGAACTCGAAATGGAACCGGTCCTCGAGCGCAAGCTCCGGCCTGTCGAGCTGGCTCTGCATGAACTTGAGTTCGGCGGGTGAGAACCGGAACGTCTTCAGGTTCGCCAGACTCCACCAGGCTTCGCCAAGTCCCGGGCCCAGCTCGATGCTCTTCCGGTACGCGGCGATGCTGTCCTGCTGACGGCCTGCTGTCTTCAATGCATGCCCGTAGCTCAACCAGATCTTCGGCTGGTTCGGATACTCGGCGACCACCCCGGCATAGAGCTCCAACGCCAACCCGTACTCGCCAACGGTACCGAGCACTGCCGCCTTCAGATTCCGCAGCCCCGGGCTGCGTGGTTCGCGCTTCAGCAGGATCTCCAGCTGCTCCAGCGCCGCCGCGGCCTTGTTCTGCCGGTGGAGGATCAGGGCGTAGTTCTGCCGCGCGGCCAAGAAACCGGGGGCCAGTTCCAGGCAGCGCGCCAGGAGATTCTCGGCGTCGGCATTGCGGCGCAGGCGGCCCGCTACTTCGGCCAGCATGCGAATGGCCGCGACATCCGTCGGAAACTGCTTCAGATGCTCGCGGAGCAATTCCTCGGCCACCGCGATGCGCCCGTCGCACAACGCTGCGGCGGGCTTGAGCAGCCGGGGGTCCCGGGTGGATGCCTTGATGTGCAGGGCGTAGGCCGCGTCTGCCGCTGCGGCTTCACCCAGCAGCGTGTAGTGGTCGCCCAGGGCGCGCCAGCCATCGGCCAGGACGCCCAGTGCCTCGGGCTGGCCCGGGATTACCTTGAGAATCTCGGCCGCCTGCTCAATCGCCAACTTGGGATTGGAGCCAAGGAGGACCCGCGCGTGCGCCAGGGCAACCTCAAGGCTGCCCGCGGGTGACTTGGCGCCAGACGGGTTCGCCGGGTTCAAGATTATTGGTCTTCCTGGCTTTGACACCGCGACCGGGCCAATGAAAGACTCCCGTTGAACGCTTGTCAATTCAGCCCCTTGCAAAGACCAGACCCCGGATGATCGACCCGGCCGCGCTCCGTGACACCTGCCGACCGTTCGCGGAAGCGCGCACGTTGCCGGCAGCTGTCTACACCTCGCCGGAAATCCTGGCGGTGGAGCAGTCTGGCCTGCTGGGCCGGACCTGGCTGTGCGTGGGCCGCGAAGCGGATATTCCCGACCCGGGGGACTTCTTCACGCGGCAACTGGCGGGAGACTCGGTGATCCTGGTACGCGCCACCGATGGACGGGTGCGTGCCTTCTTCAATGTCTGCCGGCACCGGGGGTCACGGCTGCTGGACGAGACCGCCGGCCGGGGCCTGAACCGGCTCCTGTGCCCCTACCACGCCTGGACCTACCGCCTGGACGGCACGCTGGCCCACACACCCGGACAGGCGGCCAGCCAGGCGGCCGGCGAGCCGGCAAACCGGGACAGTCTCGGGCTGGTCCCGGTCCAGATCGGCACACACGAGGGTTTCATCTTCGTCAATCTGGATGCGGCCGCCGCGCCGCTGGGCCAGCAGATTGAGAACCTGCCGGACCTTCGGCGGTTCGGACTGCCGGGACTCCGCGCCGGCTGGCGCCGCACCTACGAGGTGCAGGCCAACTGGAAGCTGATCGTCGAGAACTACAGCGAGTGCTACCACTGTCCCGGCGCACACCCGCAGCTCTCGCGCCTCACGGAGCTCATGAGCCGCAGCGCCCGGCCCATGGAAATTGGCGCGGGCTTCAATGGCGGGCCCATGCAGCTCCGGGAAGGCGTCGAGACCATGTCCCTGAGCGGCAAGCGCACCGTGCCAGCGATACCCGGACTGTCGGCCGATGACCACCGCTACATCTACTACTACGTGATCTATCCCAACCTGCTGCTGAGTCCGCACCCGGATTACGTGCTCACCCACACTGCCTGGCCCCTCGCACCGGACCGCACTCGAGTGGAGTGCGAACTGCTGTTCACGGCGGAGGCCCTGGCGCGCCCCGGATTCGACCCCGCGGACATGGCGGACTTCTGGGACCTTACCAACCGCCAGGACTGGGCACTCTGCGAGCGCACGCAATTGGGCGCCGCGTCCCGCGGTTACCGGCCCGGTCCCTACCAGGCCACGGAGGATTGCGTGCACACCTTTGATCGCTGGTACGCGGAGCGGCTCGCGGCGCTGATCTAGGAACCCAGCGACCGCTCCATCTCGAAGCACCGGCCTGCTGACGGCGACCAGGACTTGGCCACGCCCAGCCCGCGGTCGTAGGTGAGGCCCGTACCGAGCGCAGCGGCCGTCGACGCCGCCACGCCAACGAACAGCAGCCAGGCGAGCAACAACGGACCGGGGGCCCGGTCGCGTGTGCGGTAGACGGCGATGGCTGCGATGAGCGCGGACCACCAGGTCACCGCCCCGGAGCGCCGGTGCAGCACCGTGGCGGCGATGGTATCGGCGTCGCACCGGGCCGCGATGTAGTCCAGGAAGCCGCTGCCGATGGACGCGAGCGCCAGGGGCGCGCCGATCCAGAGTGTCCAGCGCGCCGCGGTCAGGATGCCAACCGTCCAGTGGCGCGAGCCGCCCAGCGTCCCGATCCAGAACAACAACACGCTGAGTACGATCAGCGCGACGGCAAAATGCACGACGTAAGGGTGAAGCTGGGTGGCCATGCCCTACGGGTAGCTGGGCCGCCAGGCCCGCGCGAACTCTTGCGCGTCTTCGATCTGTTCCCGCGTCATCTCGTGAGTCACGATGGCCAGTGCCCGCGCGGCATCTGAATCGCCGGACGCCGCCGCGAGTTCAAGCCAGAGGTGGGCCGTGACGTTGTCTTTCGGAACTCCCTTGCCGGTGGCGTACAGGTAACCCAGGCCGGCCATCCCGGCGGCATAACCCCGTTCAGCCGATTTCCGGTACCAGGCCGCCGCCTCGCCGTAGTCGGTTGGCACGCCGTCTCCCCGCGTATACAGTTCGGCCAATGACGCCTGCGCGCGGCCATAACCCTGGTCCGCAGCCTTGCGATACCACTTGGCCGCCTCGTCGTAGTCGCGCGCAACGCCCTGCCCATTGGCATACAGGTAGGCGAGGCCCGCCTCGCCGGCCGAATAGTGCTGTTCCGCAGACTTCCGGTACCAGGCCGCCGCCTCCAGATCATCCCGCTCCACCCCCTGGCCGTTGGCATAGGCATAGCCGACCGCCGCCTGGGCCAGCGGGTTGCCGCTCTTGGCGGCGCTCTGGAACCACCGGAGGCCCTCGACAAGATCCTGCCCCACGCCCTGGCCCCGGGTGTAGAGAACACCGAGGTTGTACTGCGCCTGGGAATCACCCTGGTCCGCGAGGGCCCGGAAAACCAGCACGGCCGCGACCGGATCGCCCCGCTGGACGGCGGCGACCCCGTCGTTCCAGGCCTGGTCCAGCGGCGCCGCGGGCACCCATTCAGTGGTGAGCAGCAGGCCGCACAAGACGGCCCAAACGGCAATTCTCATTTCACGCGGCTCCATCTGCGACGCAGGATAGCCAAGTTTGACACCGCGCCCGCGACGACGGCGCCAGCGATAAGCCCGATGACGGCATTGGCGAGTACAGACATTGACACTCCGCCCGGCAGCCCATCGAGCCAGTGATGCAACGCGGGGACGCCGTGGCCGATGATGCCACCGCCGACCAGGAACATGGCGATGGTGCCCGCGATCGACAAGCCCTTCATGAGCCAGGGCGCGGCCCGCAGGATCCCGCGACCCAAGGACCGCTGCGCCCTGGCAAACCACCCGCCACCCGGCCGGCGAATGAGGAGCAGGCCACCGTCGTCGAGCTTCACGATTCCGGCCACGAGTCCATAGACGCCGACAGTCATCAGCAACGCGATGCTGACGAGCGTAACTACCCGCTGCGGGAGTGGCGCCGCAGCCACGGTGCCGAGTGAGATCACGATGATTTCCGCGGACAGGATGAAGTCGGTGCGCACCGCGCCGCGGATTCTGTCCCGCTCCAATGTCACGAGATCCACCGCCGGATCCGCCAGGGCCTGCGACAGCTCCTCCTTGCGGGCCTCGTCGATCGCCTTGCCACCGCCCCGGCGTCGGACGAAGGCGTGCATGACCTTCTCGAAACCCTCGTAGCACAGGAAAGCGCCACCCACCATGAGCAGCGGGCTGACGAGCCACGGTGCCACGGCGCTGATCGCGAGGGCGGCGGGCACCAGGATTGCCTTGTTGGCCAGCGAGCCCTTGGCCACGGCCCAGACCACGGGTAATTCCCGGTCCGCCGCCACCCCGCTGACCTGCTGGGCGTTCAGGGCCAGGTCGTCGCCCAGCACGCCGCTGGTTTTCTTGGCGGCAACCTTCGTCAGCAGCGCCACATCGTCGAGGATGGTGGTGATGTCGTCGAGAAGTGCTAGCAGGCTCGTGGCCAAATCGGCTTACCCGGGACGGGCGGTTACCCGATCCCA
>JBDSWH010000268.1:0-3379 GCA_039926785.1 Gammaproteobacteria bacterium | reverse complement strand
CCCGCCGATGGCCACTGACGGATTGGTCGGGCTCAACGTAATGCTGGTCAGCTCGCGTCCGCTCGCCGGGTGCGGGATGACCAGGAAGAGGCCAATGGCCAACAGGCCCGTTGTTCTTATTTTTCTTTTCATCAGGATGCTCCCGCTGTGCGGTGCCCAAACCCTGAGGATCAGCTTCCAGCGCGTCGGACACGCCTTAAGAGTACTCCCACTGAGAGCGCCAGCAACCCCATTGACCCTGGCGCCGGCACCGGGCTGAGCAACTGCGAATCGAATGAGCCGAAGCTCGCCCCGGCGCCAAGCTGGACTCTGTGCCGAACGTGCATCTGGTCAACCGGGGCAGCAAACAGAATGCTCTGGTCGCCGCTACCAATAAATTGAGTGAAGCTGAGGGCCAGTTCGCCCAGCACGCCGCTGTCAAGAGCGGTCGTCAGGGTCGCTACGCCGCCGATGGTCTGGAATCCTCCATACAGCAAATTCGCAAAGGTCCGGGTTCCTCCAATGGCCATTCCGTCCGTGAGGGCCACCACGTCGTATTCGATGTCGAAGGTAATGGTCTGGTTCCGTCCAGTGGACAGATATCCAAAGTTCGATGGACTTTCATAGGCGCTGATCCAGAGTGTGTTCGGCCTGGGCACGCACGTGGCCGAATAGCCTCCACAGAACCCGGATGCCGTTGCTACGGGGGGCCAGCCGTAGACCAGGCCCACCTGACCCGCCGTGGGCGTGGTCGCACCGCCGGTAGAGGACGACGAAAACGCAAAGTTCTCGTAGCGGAAGCCATTCAGGTCCATTGAGGCGCCCGGGACGATCAGGTCGCTGAGCTTCGTCGCGTCACCCGTGTTCGGGTAGTACGCCGGCTGGATCAGTGCCGCCTCCTCCTGAGTGAGGCCCGAGGTCAGCACCCAGGACACGAGCGGCCCGTCGTTCACCTCCCGCACCAGAACACTGGGTTTTGCGCGGGCGATGGCGTTGACCTCCCGCTCCAGGCCATCCATCGCCATGAGGTGCCCGACGGCACAGTGGGTGCCGCTGGCATCGACGAAGATGGGCCGCGCCTCGCCGACGTAGTGGCGATTCAGCGGGAAGCTTCCGGCGCGCGAATAGCCGCGCAGGCGTTCCAACTGGACGCTTCGTCGAGTCGCCAGCTGGCTACGCAACTCATCCCTGCTAGCGGCGTCAAGTGGGAGGGCACCGGCGTGCTCGAAGCGGGCCACCGCCGTGTCGAGGCTGACCGCAGCGCTTTCCACCAGTAGGCGCTCGACCGCCACGAAATGCGCGCGGATCTCCGCCTGCTCCTCCCGCGGGCTTCGGGGCGCAACGCTTTGCCAATGGCCGTCGGCCTCAAACAACTGGGCAGCGCGAATTGCCGGGGGCAGCCACTGCCCCGCATTGGCATCCGTGAAGAGGACGAACCAGGCAATCAGGACGATCAGGTACCGCATGTTCAGCCTCCGCGTTGCCGCCGCAGCCGGCCCACCTCACCCGGAACCGGCAATTGGACGATCGAGATTAGTCCCTGGCCGGCGATTCGGAAATCACCCAAACGGATGATGTGGGTTCATGTCAGCTTCAACTTGTCATAAGCCGCCGGCGGACGCCGGCCGCGATGGCCCACAAAAGCACCAGGCCGAAGCCCACGTTGTAGACCATGTTGAAGAACAGCTTGGCCCGGTGGAACCAAACGGCGAGCTGGGACACCCACATCGGTTCGGCCGGTGCGACGAGCACCAAGGTTGAGAAGCCCACGTTCTCCAGCCAGTCCATCAGCACCGTCGTGTAGGCGACCCCGACGAACAGCCAGAAGCGCTGCTGCCAGGCTGGCGGCAGGAAGCGCAGTAGCCAGGCAGTAATGAACAACATGGCCGTGTAGGTCACGAAGGGCCAGGCGACGTCGAACAGGGACCAGCCCAGGTAGAAGTGGACGGTCTCGGGAGAGTAGGTGCGCAACTGGTCCAGCAGCGTTGCCGGGGTCAGGGTGGGCTGCATGTCCACGAAGCGCAGTCCGCCGGTGAGGCTGGCAAAGTGCGTCAGTGCGGGGCCGAGTCCGTACCAGGTCGTGGCCAGTGCGATGACGAGGACGACCAGGAAGACCCGCAGGTTCAGATTGGCCTGGATCTTCGCCGCAATGGCCTGCATCACCGGACTATAACGCGCTGGAAGGCCGACGCCATCCGCGCCGCCAGAAGCGCTGCCACCGGCCGCGCATTTCCGCCCGCCAGCATGTCCCCCGAGTCCCTGCCGGGCAGGAAATGCCAGCGAGGTTCGCCGGGCCACAAGCCCTGCCAGTCGTTGACCGGCGTTGGCATCTGGCGGTCCGTCGTCTCCAGGATTTCCAGTGCAACCAGTCCCGCACCGATCGGGCCGCGGACGTAGCTGTCGAGTGCGTGCACGTTGGCCCGATATACCTCGAGCTGGTTCAGTTCCCGGGTCGCCCCCTTGAGACCGTGAGGGTGCACGACCGTGGCGCCCACCGAACTGACCTTGCGCCGCAGGTAATCGAGCCGCGCGGCCAGGGTCAGCCCGCGCATTTCACGCCGATAGCTCCGCAGCCGGTCGCGCACGAGCTTCGTGAGCGCGATGGCCCGCCGGACAACGCGTGGCGCGCGCACCAGCCGCTCGCCGGATTCGTCACCTTCCCGGCTGGTGGGCGCAACCAGCCCAAGGAACGCCACCACGTCGCCCGCCGCCGTGAGTTGCCGGGTCATTTCCCAGGCCACCGTCGCGCCGAAGCAGGCGCCGGCCAGTGCATAGGGACCCTGGGGCTGGTGCTCGCGCAGTTCCTCTATGTAGTGGTGCGCCATTGCCTCTATCGAATCGAACGGCTCGGCGCGGCCGTCGAGGCCCAGAGACTGGAGGCCGAAGACCGGTTGTTCCGGGCCAAGCTCCCGAACGAAATCCGCGTAGCCCACCACGTTGCCGAACACGCCCGGCAGGAAATACAACGGGGGCCGGCTGCCGGTGGCGCGCAGGGCGACCAGTGCCCGCGCAGTTTCGCCGGCTGCTTGGCCCGCATCGCGATAGCGCGCGGCGAGCAGCCGCACCGTCGGGGCCGCATACAGCACGCCCAACGTCAGCGACCGGCCAAACTCCCCGTCCAGCCGGGCGAACAGTTTTGCCGCGAGCAGGGAGTGACCGCCAATCGCGAAGAAGTTGTCGTCCAGTCCGATCCGGTCGTTACCCAGGAGCTCGCCCCAGACCCTGCACATCCGGCGCTCGATATCGTCGCGTGGTGCCACGTACCCTGCCAGGTCCTGGGCGTCCCCCGCGGCCGGAGCGGGCAAGGCGCACGTATCGACTTTCCCATTCGCCGTCAGCGGCAACGCATCGAGTGTCACGAAGGTCGTGGGCACCATGTAGGCCGGCAAGCGCCCGACGA
>JBDSWH010000267.1:0-3704 GCA_039926785.1 Gammaproteobacteria bacterium | reverse complement strand
CGGCCTTCCTCTGCCGCCAGACCAACTTCATCGTCAACGCAGCGAGCCAGGGCAAGCCCGTAAATATCAAGAAGGGCCAGTTCCTGTCCCCCTGGGAAATGGCCAACGTGGTGGCCAAGGCCGAGAGCACCGGAAACCCGGGAATCATGGTCTGCGAGCGGGGCTTCACCTTCGGCTACAACAACCTGGTGACCGACATGCGCTCGCTCGCCGTTCTCAGGGAAACGGGTCGTCCGGTAGTCTTTGACGCGACCCACTCGGTGCAGCTGCCAGGAGGCAAAGGTGACGTGTCGGATGGGCAGCGGGAGTTCATTCCGGTGCTGGCCCGGGCGGCCGTGGCGGCTGGCGTGGCCGGGATCTTCATGGAGACGCACCCCGATCCCGACAAAGCACTGTCGGATGGTCCGAACGCGTGGCCGTTGCACCTGATGGAAAAACTACTTGAGTCCCTGGTGGAAATCGACCAGGTCGTGAAACGCCGGCCGCTGGTCGAGCTGGAAGTGAAAGAGAAGAGGAACTGATGAGCGCGATCGTCGATGTCCACGGCCGGGAAATCCTGGACTCCCGTGGCAACCCTACCGTCGAGGCCGAGGTCCGGCTGGAGGGCGGCGCCCTCGGCCGTGCCGCGGTGCCGTCTGGCGCCTCCACTGGCAGCCGCGAAGCGATGGAGCTTCGCGACGGTGATCCGGCCCGCTACCTTGGGAAAGGCGTGCGGCGGGCGGTTACGATGATCAACGGCGAGATCCGGAGCGAACTCCTGGGTCTCGATGGCCGCAATCAGAAGACCCTCGACCGGAAGATGATCAATCTCGACGGTTTCCCGAACAAGGATCACCTGGGCGCCAATGCGATCCTCGCCGTTTCCCTGGCTGCGGCCCACGCCGCAGCGGTGGACCGCGGCGAGCCGCTATTCCGGACACTGGGGCCCGGCACGGTGTTGCCGGTACCCATGATGAACATCATCAACGGCGGCGCGCATGCCGACAACAGCGTCGATATCCAGGAATTCATGATCCTGCCGGTCGGTGCCGGTTCCTTCAGCGAGGCGCTCCGTCATGGCACCGAGATTTTCCACGCCCTGAAGTCCGTGCTGAAAGGCCTGGGGCTCTCCACCGCCGTGGGCGACGAAGGCGGGTTTGCCCCGAACCTGCCGTCCAATTCCGCGGCGCTGGATACCATTGCCGAGGCCGTCGGCAAAGCAGGTTTCGCGCTGGGCCGGGACGTCTTCCTCGGCCTCGACGTCGCGAGCACCGAGTTGTTCCGGGATGGCGTCTACCACCTGGAATCCGAGGGCCGGCAGTTCCCGCCGGACCGCTTTGCGGAGTACCTCGCCGGTCTGGTGGGCCAATACCCGATCCTTTCCGTCGAGGACGGCATGGCCGAGGACGACTGGGACGGGTGGGCGTTGCTGACGAAAGCATTGGGCTCGCGGGTACAGCTCGTGGGCGACGATCTCTTCGTGACCAACACGTCCATATTGAGTCGCGGTATCGCTGACGGCATCGCAAATGCCATCCTGATCAAGCCGAACCAGATCGGGACGCTGACCGAGACGCTGGCGGCGATCGACATGGCAGTGGATGCGGGCTACGCGGCGGTCATCTCCCACCGCTCGGGCGAAACTGAGGACTCCACCATCGCTGATATTTCGGTGGGTACCCGGGCGACCCAGGTCAAGACGGGGTCCCTCTGCCGTTCCGACCGTATTGCGAAGTACAATCAGCTGCTGAGGATCGAAGAGCAGCTCGGTTCAGAGGCACAGTACGCAGGCGCCGCGGCGTTTCCGGTGCCTCTGCCGATTTGACGCGGGCAACCAGGGGGCGGGGCAACATGCGGAGTGAGATTCTCCTGACGCGCGGGGTCATCGGGGTACTGTCGGTGTTTCTCGTTCTCCTTCAGGCGCGCCTGTGGGCCTCGGATGACGGTTATCGGGAGGTCGCCCGCCTTGGCACCCTTATCACCGAACAGACTGCCGAGAATTCCCGCCTTCAGCAGCGCAACCAGCGCCTGGAAGCGGAGGTCGTCGAGCTCCGCAAGGGTGACGGCGCCGTCGAGGAGCGCGCCCGCGCAGACCTGGGACTCATCGGACCCGACGAGACGTTCTACCTGTTTGGCGGCGCGCGGCCAGCGGGCTGAGCGATCGGCGTACCGCCAGGCACCGCGGCCCTTGCTCCACATCCAGTTCCACGAGGCCGTAGCGGAGATCCGCATGGATCGGCCGCCCGCCAATGCGCTGAACGGGGAGATCGTCGAGCAGCTCCTGGCGGGGCTCGAAAGCGTCCGCATGGACGGTGCCCGGGCGATCATCCTCACCGGCCGGCCGGGTATGTTCAGCGGCGGGCTCGATGTCCCTGAACTGTTGCCCCTCGATCGCCGGCACATCGAAGGCTTCTGGGGGCTGCTGTTCGCCCTGTTGCGGCAGCTGGCCGCCAGCCCGGTGCCGGTGATTGCCGCCATCTCGGGCCACGCGCCCGCCGGCGGCGCCGTCCTTGCCCTCCATTGCGACTGGCGGATTGCCGCCAGCGGCAAGTTCAAGATCGGTCTCAATGAGGTCCAGGTGGGCCTGCCACTGCCGGGCACAATCTTTCTGGCCCTCGAGGAGGTGGTCGGTCCGCGCGTGGCGCGGCGCATGGCCACCCGGGGGCAGATGCTGTCGATGGACGAAGCGCTCGCCGTGGGCCTGATTGACGAACTGGTCAGCCCCGACCAGCTGCTTCCAGCGGCGCTTGCGCGCGCCAACGAACTCCTGGCGCTGCCACCCGTGGCCATGAACACCACCCGTATCGCAGGCAAGGCTCGCCTGATCGCAGCCCTGAGCAGTTCCGGGGACGTCGCGACGGCGACGTCCTCCTGGTTTTCCGCCGAGACTCAGGCGGAGATGCGCAAGCTGGTGGCGCGGCTGGTGAAGAGTTGATCGCGGGGCGCCCGTTCAAAGCCCTGACCGGAGGCGCTCGGCGTTCGGGTTTCGCGGCCAGCGTCGTCTGGGGTTTCGCCGAGGGCACTCTGTTCTTCGTGGTACCCGACGTCCTTATCTCCCTGGCGGCAGTGACCTCCTGGCGCCGGGCGCTGTGGCAGGCCGGCGGGGCCATCATCGGCGCGGTGGCCGCGGTGGCCGCGGGGGCCTTGATGTTTTCGTGGGCGGTTAGGGCGCCGAGCGGCGCCCGCCAGGCCGTGGGGCAAGTCCCTTTTGTCCGGGAGCAGATGTTTGCCGTGGCAGCGGCCGGCCTGGACCGCGCGCCGTTTGCTGCACTCCTGCGCGGGTCTTTCGGCGGGATTCCGTACAAGGTGTTCGCGGTGGAAGCACCGGGCCGGGTCGCCTGGTCGCGATTCCTCTTCGCGTCGGTGCCGGCCCGCGCGCTGCGTTTTCTCGTCGTGGGGACTGGGGTTGCCCTGGTGGCCACGTTGGTGCGCCGGCTGACACCGCTACGGCGTAGTGGCCTGCTCGCCGCGACCATTTCGGGATGGGTAATTTTCTACAGTTACTACTGGCTGACCGTATGACCGAAGCGCCAGCCAACCGGCGTCCCCTGAAATCGCGCTCGACGCGCTGGGCCCAGGCCTTGGCCGGCATGCTCGTGCGAGCCGGCATTGCGGCCGATTGGTGGTCGATGAGCGTGCCGTGTTCATCGGCACCTTTAACCTGGATCCGCGATCACAGAACCTGAACACTGAAGTGGGCGTGATCATCCACGATACCGCGCAGG
>JBDSWH010000266.1:0-3423 GCA_039926785.1 Gammaproteobacteria bacterium | reverse complement strand
TGAAGCGCGTGGAGTGGGAGCACATCCAGCGGGTGCTCACCGAGAACCAGGGCAACATCTCCGCCACCGCCCGGTCGCTGGGCATCCACCGGCGCACGCTCCAGCGCAAGCTGCAGAAGCGGCCGGTGCGGCAGTAGATCCCGCAGGAGCGCCTTCAGGCGCGAAACGCCGTCGGAAACGGCTTCAGCCGCGACAGCAACAGGGCCGCGAGGATCAGCAGCCCTGCGTGCACGTACAGAATTTCCGTGTAGCCACCGTAGCGTTCCACGGCCTGGGCAGTGATCAGTGGTCCCAGGCCCGCGCCGGCCGAGTAGGCGCTGTAGAACCAGGCGTAGGTGCGGCTGAAGTATTTGAGACCAAAGTAACGGCTGGCGAGGAACGCCGTCACGTCCACTTCCGCGCCTGCGGCGAGGCCGGCCAGCATGCCCGCCAGGAATGCGGCCGTGCCACTGGCGCCCGAGGCCAGCAGGACGATGCCGACGATCGGACCCATGAGGAACGCGATCGCCACCCGCGGCGCGAAGAAGCGGTCCATGAGAGTGCCGGCGACGAGGCGGCCGACGATCAGCGCCGCTGCCACGAGCGACTGGGCCTGTGCCGCGCGCATGGGCGCCACGTCGCGCATCACCAGCATGGGCACCAGGTGCAGGATCAGGCTCTGCACGGCGACGCCGATCAGCATGAAAGCGGCAAGCATCAGCCAGAAATGTCCCTGGCGCATGGTCTCGGCCAGGGTGAAGCCGGTCTGGCCTGTCGGGGTTGAAGGGGCACCGGCTGTTGTTCGCACAAGGTCACCGTCGGGCAGCAAGCCCATGGACTCGGGCGACTCCCGGACCACAAGGCCGATGGACAGGATGCCCACCGTTGCCACCGCGAGCGCAACGACGACGTAAGCCGTCCGCCAGCCGTACTCGGTAATGGCCCACTGGGACAAGAGCGGCCAGACGATGCCGCCAACGCCAAGGCCGGCAAGGGCCAGGCCCAGCGCCAGTCCCCGCCGCCGGTCGAACCATACGGAAATGACTCGAGCGAAGGCCACGTGGGTGGTGCCAAGGCCCAGGATCGCGAGCGCGATGTAGCGGGCGTAGAAGGTCGGCAGGGATTCCGTTTGGGTTGCGAAGGAGGCGATTACCGCGCCTTCCAGCAGGAAGCCCGTGAGGATCATCCGCTTCGCTCCGAAACGATCCACCAGCGAACCGATGAAGGGGGCTGCCACGGTGACAGCAGCCGTGACCAGCAGCAGACCTGTGAAGGTCTCGGACGGTGTCCAGCCGAACTCGGCGCGCAGGGGGCCGAGGAAGATGGAGAAGGTGGCCGTGATCACGCTGGCGAGGCCGCAGGCCAGACCGAGCCCGCAGGCTATGGCGACGTACCAGCCGTAGAAGATTCTGCGCATGGTCCCGCAATATAGGGGGAATCCGCCAGACCTGGTACCGCTAAACTGCTAGGCTTCCGCGTGGTGAAAGCCCGGAGATCCCCATGCTGTCCCTGACGTCGCGCCCCGTGCCAGCCTTCCCGACCCTGTTGGTTCTGGTCAGTCTGTTGCTGTCAACGCCGGCAAGGTCGGCGGAAATGGAACTCTACGGCGGCATCGGACTCGGCTACTCGACCTTCAGCGTCGACGATATCAATTTCGAGGGCACGTCCCTCGCCAATCGCCAGTTCATCGGCTTTAATTATGGCGACTACGTCGGCGTCGAACTCACCTACATCGACTTTGGCACCGTGAACGACCGGGTTTCCCTGGTGCCGGGGGAGCCCAGCATCAACGACGGCATCGAAACCCAGGGCTACGACTTTTCGGTTGTCGGCCGTTACCCACTGAACGACGAACTGTCGGCATTCGGCAAGCTGGGCGTGATCCGCTGGGACTCCGAAGTCACCCTCGAAACCTTCCCGCTGCCCACCAAGTTCGACGGGGACGACCTGACCTGGGGCATCGGCCTCGATTTCATTGGCTCGGGCCCCGTGCGCGTCCGGGTTGAAGGGGATTTCGTCAACATCGACCTGGCTGATTCCTGGTGGGTGCTGAACGCCTCAATCATTTACGCCTTTAAGTTCGGTCGCTGAGGCGCCGGCCGAGGCATCGGGCCCGCCCGGGCGTCAGCCCCACGCGGGCCACAGGTTTCCCTGGTTGTCCTCGCTGAAGGGCAGCCAGGCCACGCCGCAGAACTGGACTGTCACGTCGGAGGCCCTGGGGCGCAGGCTGATCTCTTCCAGCGGCTCCGTCTGCGTATCGAAGCGGGACTCGAGTGCCGCCACGTCCGCCTGAACCTGGGTTTCCAGCTCGACGAGCTGGGCATGCAGGCTGGCGACCGTTTCTGTTGCCCGCTCCACATCACCGGACTGGCGCTGTACGTTGCCTGCCTTACGCATGGCCGATGACACGCGGCCCGCCGAAGCCGACGAGATCACCTTCCGGCCGAAGAGGGCGCCGAGCACCGCCGTGCCCACGGATACCGCGGCATCGATCTTCGAGCCCGTTGCCTGTTCCTGCTCGCGTTGCACCGCTTGCTCGGCACGGCGGAGCCGTTCCTGGAGGCCCGTAAATTTCACCGCGTACTTCTGCCGCATCGATGCGGTGGACTGGTCCCGGGCCTCCCGGGCCAGCAGCAGCAGGCGGGCGCGGAACGCGCCCTCACTTTCATCCGGCTGCGACAGCGCTTTCAGCGTTGCACTGCGCCGGATGGTCAGTGGCTGCTCAGTCCGCAACCAGGTGCGGAACTGCTCCAGCGCCGCCTTCGTGGTTCGCGGGTCGGCAAATTCTGGTGGCAGCTCCGCAAATGCCAGGCCGGACTCCGGTTCCCGGCCGAGATTCGCGACGTCTGGCGTCAGCGGCTCCGCCTGACCCCAGTCGACGGGACCGCTGCCCGGCTCCAGCACCAGCGCCAGGTCCCGCTTTACGTCGACGCCGTACTTGGCGCTCGCGTAGGCGACCCGGGCGGTACCGAGCAGTCGGGGCTCGTAGCGCAGTGTCCCGGCCCCCGGGGTGCCCACCCGCACGGCTAGGAACGTTACCGGTACGGACGGTGGCAGCACGGGTCGATTGGCGCCCGTCGTAGGCGTCGGTCTGGCCCGCGGCGGGGCCGGCGTTGCAGCGGGTGCCGTGGTTGGTGTGGCTGACCGGGCGGCCGATGGTGCCAGTCCCGCCGGGTCGACGAGCTTCTTGATGTCTTCCCGGGTGAGTGGCCCACGCAGGTAGGACATGGCCCACCGGGTCTGCATCAGCACCGGCTCCTTCTCGTGCACGTTGTGCAGGAGGAAGGTGCGCTTGCCGAGCGACGCCAGGGTGGCGTCGAGGCTCTTAGGGTCGAGCCCCTCGGTCGGCGCGGCCGCGAGCAACCCGTCGCGGACCCGGTTGCGGTCCTGCTCGGTCTGCAGGCGGCCGATGAACCAGGTCCCTGCGTTGGACAGTGCCTTGTA
>JBDSWH010000265.1:0-3042 GCA_039926785.1 Gammaproteobacteria bacterium | reverse complement strand
ATGTGGATACCCAGGACTTCTTCAGCACGGATTTCAGCGGAGAAGGCCGTATCGTAGGAGCTTCAGACATCGACAACGGGCAATTCAGCGAGGAATTGCAAATCCAGGGATCGGCGTTGGATGACCGCTTGAATTATCTCGCTGGGGTCTACTATTTCGACGAGTCGGGTGATCAGGATTTCGGCTGGTTCTTTCTGATCCCGGTGTCGACGAGCCAGATCAGCGCGGATACGCAGTCGTATGCCGTCTTCGGCCAGGTGGATTACCAGCTCACTGATGCACTGAAGGCAACCTTGGGCGTGCGGTGGGTGAAAGACGAGAAGACTTTCACAATAGATCAGCAGTTGACCCCTGAGGTGCTGGGTTTCCCACCCTTTGCCCCACTGATCAATCCTGCCCTCAGTAGTGTTGCCCTCGACAACGACTACACGGAAACCACCCCCAAGTTCGGGCTGGACTACACCTTCGAGACGACCGGCGTCCTCGACGCGGCCCTGACCTATGTATCAGTGGCCCGGGGCTTCAAGTCCGGCGGCTACAACGGCATCGCGATTTTCAACCTGGGTGATGCCCAGACTGCGTATGGCCCGGAGTCCAACTGGACCTACGAGGCGGGCGTGAAGCTGGATGCCTACGACCGTCGTGTCCGCCTGAACGCCGCCTATTACTGGGCCGATATCAGCGACCTCACGTCGAATGCCACCGTGGGCTTCAGCTTCCCGGTGGCCAACGTGGGCGACGCCGCGGTCCACGGCCTGGAACTGGAACTCACCACCGTCCCCACGGAGAACCTGCAGGTGTACTGGAACGTGGCCTTCCAGCACGGGTCCTACGGCAGGCTGGACCCGACCAGCGCCCCAGCCCAGGCGCCCGCCAAATGGGGCGTTGCCCCCCGCGTGCCTCAGGTGCCCACTTACGCCTTTACACTGGGCTTCGACTACGGCGTGCCCGTGCCACTCGGTGCTACCGACGGCCGGTTCAAGTTCGGCTTCGACTGGTTCAAGACTGACGACTACGTGACCAGCGCCACCAATGACTTCGTCGCCAGCCCTTACGATCGCCTCAATGGCTACGTTGGCCTGGATGTGGGCGACCACTGGGACGTGCGCTTCGCGGTGAAGAACATCGGCGACAACTACGACATCACGTCCGGAAGCCGGAACACCGGCACCGGGGGCCTTGGTGGCTTCATTCCGCTGCCGCCCCGGGAGATGCTGTTCTCGGTCAGCTACCGGATGTAGGCACGTCGGTCAGGCGCCGGAGGCCGTCGGGGCCCGGGCGCGGCACAGGGCCAGCACCTCCAGCTTCTCCGCGTCGGTGGCAGTTCGCCAGGCCGTGAGCTCGGCGCGGGTGCGGAAGCAGCCGAAGCACAGGCCGTCGCTGCCGATGCAGCAGATGCCAACGCAGGGGCTGGGAACCGGCGTGGCCGGAATGCTGGATTCAGTGGTCACGAAGCAATTATGACCCAGTGGCTTCTCTACGGCGCGAACGGCTACACGGGTCAGTTGCTGGCCGCCGAGGCCGTGCGACGGGGACTGCAACCTGTACTGGCCGGCCGCAATCCCGCGGCAGTCCGTGCCCTCGGTACACAGTACGGCCTGCCGGTTCGTGTGTTTGACCTCGCTGATCCCGCTGCCATCGCTGACGGGTTGAAGGACATTTCCCTGGTGCTCCACGGCGCCGGTCCGTTCTCGGCCACCTGCGCGCCGATGCTGGACGGCTGCCTCGCCGCCGGCGCCCATTACCTCGACATTACGGGCGAGATCGACGTCTTCGCGCACTGCCATTCCCGGGACGCCTTCGCGACGGCGCGCGGCATCGTCGTTCTGCCCGGCGCCGGCTTCGACGTGGTGCCCACCGACTGCGTCGCCGGCCTGCTGAAGCGCGAACTGCCCGATGCCACCGAGCTCGTGCTGGGCTTCGAGGCGGGCGGGGGCGCCAGCCCTGGCACGACGAAGACGGGTGTGGAAGGGCTCGCTCGCGGCGGCCGGGTCCGGCGCCGCGGACGACTCGTGCCCGTGCCGCTGGCCTGGAAGACCCGCACGTTTTCCTGCGACGGCAAGGCCCGTACGGCCATGACGATTCCCTGGGGCGACCTCTACACCGCATGGGTTTCCACGGGAATACCGGACATCGAGACCTATCTGGTCGCGTCGCCCAGGGCGATCGCGACCGCGCGCCGGGCCAACTGGTTGCGCCCCCTGTTGCGCCTGTCGCCCGTGGTCCGCTACCTGCAACGGCGGGTCGAGGCAAATGTGAAGGGGCCGTCAACCGAATCCCGGCTTCGCACCCGCGCACGCATCTGGGGGGAGGTGCGTAACGCCCGGGGCGACGAGCGATGCCTGGAGATCGACACGCCCAACGGCTACGACCTCACCGTCAGCGGTGCGCTGGGTATCGTCCAGCACCTGCTGGGTACGCGGGTGACCGGCGGCTACTACACCCCGGCCGTGCTCATGGGTCCCGGGTACGTGCTGACTCTTCCGGGCGTCCGGCAAGTGGCTGAGGCGCAAACGGCCCCATCTGCCCGGCAGCCAGGGCCCTGACTCGCTGTTCGATGTCGTCCGGGGAAAGGCCACCCCAATCGGCCGCCGCCGCATTGGCCGAGCGCAACAGTGCCTCGACCGCCGGCTGGAACCGGAAGCCGCCGGTGGGTGAGAAGCGCAGCACGTTGCCCAGCTTCTGGTCGGGCGTGAACCGTCGGTGCAGTTCGGCCCGCACTGCAAAGTACGCCTCGATCTGTGCCGGCAGGTACCGGCGGCTGACCATCGCCACCCGGGTGGCATCCTCGATCACGGCGGACGGGGGAATGATGTCGGGTGTGGTGATGTGCAGCCAGCCCAGGATCACCCGGACGGATTCGTTCGCGCTCATTGGCGCGGTGCTCCGCGGCGGAACGCCGCCGCTGGCCAGGGCTAGTGCGGTGAACTCCGAGCAGTAGACTTTCGACGCGTCACTGCGGTCGAAGAACGCATCGAAGGGCAGTCCGGCTGCCAGGCTGTCCTGCGCGAAGCGGCCGATGCGTTCCCGGTCGGCGCCGGT
>JBDSWH010000264.1:0-5105 GCA_039926785.1 Gammaproteobacteria bacterium | reverse complement strand
ACGGTTCGTTCCAGCACGGGATGATTGGCGAGGGCGTTGCCGGCCTGCTCCGGGTGTCGCTGCAACCGGGGACCGACCTCTACCCCGAGATCAGCGGCAGCCACCACCGGTTCACGATCCGATTCATGCAGCGTCCCGATGCGCTACTGCGCCCCACTCAGGCGAACAAGGACGTGCGGTTCCGCCTCACGATCTGCTGAGCGCTTCCGCAATGGGCACGTCGGCTTCCAGGAGACCGGACGTGGCCAGTTCCGCCACCGTCACCCAGCGCAGGGGTTGCCCCTCGACGCCCTGCGGTTCACCGGCGTAACGCTCGACCAGGAAGACGTGGAGTTCCACGCGCCGCTCGGGGTACTCGTGCCGGTAGGCCATGAAGGGTGTCGCGGCCTCGACGTCGATGCCGAGTTCTTCCCGGAGCTCGCGCGCCAGGGCCGCCTCTACCGATTCACCGTCCTTGAGCTTGCCGCCGGGAAACTCCCAGAAGCCCCCCACATGCCCGCCGGGCGGCCGCTGCGCAATGAGAATCCGGCCGCGGATCAGTCCAGGCGCCCGTGGCACTGCTTGTACTTCTTGCCGGAGCCGCAGGGACAGGGCTCGTTCCGGCCAACCTTCTTTTCACCGCGGACCATGGGCGCTACCGATCCGGCGGCCGGTTGCGCCTGCCGCGCATGCCGCGCCTGGAGAGGTCGGCGGCCATCTGCGGCAGTGGCCGGCGCCAGGGGTGCGGTATCGCCGTCGGGTTCGGTGCCCGCCGCTGTCATGGCCGAGGGCGCCTCGTCGTGGCGGTACTGCAGCTGTTCCGCCATGCGCCGCCGTTCTTCCTCGGCCGCAATTTCCTCGGGGCTCCGGACGCGGGCCTTCGCGAGGAACGTGACGACGGAGCGTTTCACCTCGTCCAGCATCGAGCCGAACATCTCGAAGGCTTCGCGCTTGTACTCCTGCTTCGGATTCTTCTGGGCGTAGCCACGCAGGTGAATCCCCTGCCGCAGGTAGTCCATGGCCGCCAGGTGTTCCTTCCAGTGCAGGTCCACCTGCTGCAGCATCAACCGCTTTTCCAGCAGGCGCAGCTCGGCGGACTCGATTACCTCGAACTTCGTGAGGTACGCCGCTTCAACAGCGGCGAGGATCCGGGACCGCACTCCGGCTTCATCGAGGCCCGGCTCGGCGTCCAGCAGAGTCTTCACATCCAGCGTGGCGCCAAACTCCCTGTCGAGCGCGGCCGTCAGCCCGTCGACGTCCCACTGCTCCTCCACGCTTTCGGGCGGGATGAACTCGGTGATGACAGCATTGACCACCTCGTTCCGGATCTCGGCCAGCGATTCGGAGATGTCGTCCGCCTGCATGAGCTGGTTGCGCTGCTGGTAGATGAGACGGCGCTGGTCGTTGGCCACGTCGTCGTATTCGAGCAGCGACTTGCGGGCGTCGAAGTTGTGGGCCTCGACCTTGCGCTGGGCCCGCTCGATCTGCCCGGTCAGCATGTTGCTCTCGATGGCTTCGCCATCCCGCATGCCGACGCGGCGGAGCATGTTCTTGGTGCGCTCGGGATCCCCGAAGATGCGCATCAGGTTGTCCTCGATGGACAGGTAGAAGCGGCTCGAGCCCGGGTCTCCCTGGCGGCCCGACCGGCCGCGCAACTGGTTGTCGATGCGCCGTGACTCGTGGCGCTCGGTGCCAATGATGCGGAGCCCCCCCGCGGCAATGACCGTGTCGTGGCGCTGCTGCCATTCGGCCCTGTGGGCGTCGCGATCCGTATCGCTGGTCTCGGCGCCGAGCTGGCCGAGCTCGGCCTCCAGGTTGCCGCCGAGGACGATATCGGTACCGCGGCCAGCCATGTTGGTAGCGATGGTTACGCCACCGGGCCTGCCCGCCTCCGCGACCACGTGGGCTTCGCGCTCGTGCTGCTTGGCGTTCAGCACCAGGTGGGGAACGGTGTCTTTCTGCAGCAGGCCGGCGAGGTACTCGGACGTCTCGATGGACGTGGTGCCCACGAGCACCGGCTGCCCGCGACTCTGGCACTCCTTGATGTCCTCGATGATGGCGTCGAACTTTTCCTTCTGCGTGAGGTACACGAGGTCGGCCTGGTCATTGCGGACCATGGGGCGGTGCGTCGGAATCACGACGACTTCGAGGCCGTAGATCTGCTGGAACTCGAAGGCCTCGGTATCCGCCGTGCCCGTCATACCGGCCAGCTTGTCGTACAGGCGGAAGTAGTTCTGGAAGGTGATGGACGCCACCGTCTGGTTCTCTTCCCGGACGTGGACGCCCTCCTTGGCCTCCACGGCCTGGTGCAGGCCGTCGGACCAGCGGCGCCCTGGCATCGTGCGGCCCGTGAACTCGTCCACGATGACCACCTCGCCGTTCCGGACGATGTACTCCACATCCTTGCGGAACAGCGCATGGGCCCGGAGGGCGGCGGTCAGGTGGTGCATGAGCCGGATATTCGCGGCGTCGTAGAGGCTGTCGTTCTCGGTGAGCAGCCCCTCCTTGAGCATCAGCTCCTCGACCTTCTGGTGGCCGTCCTCCGTGAGGAAGACCTGGCGGCCCTTTTCGTCGACGGAGAAGTCGCCCGGTCCACCGTCGTCGTCGTCGGTGGGTGCCCGCTCCTGGCGGACCAGGTGGGGCACCAGCCGGTTGATGCTGACGTACAGCTCGGAGGTGTCGTCGGCTGGACCGGAAATGATGAGCGGTGTCCGGGCCTCGTCGATGAGGATGGAGTCCACTTCGTCGACGACCGCGTAGGCCAGGGCCCGTTGCACCTGATCCTCGCGCTGGAATGCCAGGTTGTCCCGCAGGTAGTCAAAGCCAAATTCGTTGTTGGTGCCGTAGGTGATGTCGGCGGCGTAGGCCGCTCGCTTCTCCGCCCCGGTCTGGCCGTTGCGAATCACGCCAACCTCAAGGCCCAGGAATCGGTAAACGGGGCCCATCCAGTCGGAGTCGCGCTGGGCCAGGTACTCGTTGACCGTCACGATGTGCACACCGCGGGCGGGCAGCGCATTCAGGTAGGCCGGCAGGGTGGCGACCAGGGTCTTGCCCTCGCCCGTCCGCATTTCGGCGATCTTCCCCTCATTGAGGACCAGGCCGCCCACCAGCTGCATGTCGAAGTGTCGCAGCCCCAGCGTCCGCCGGGCGGCCTCCCTCACGACAGCGAAGGCCTCCGGAATCAGTGACTCCAGCGTGGCGCCGGCAGTGAGCCGCTGCCGGAATTCGGCGGTCTTGGCTTTGAGGGCGGCGTCATCGAGGCCCTTGAGGCCGCCCTCGAACTCGTTCGCGACGGCGACAGCCCGCCCGTAGCGGACAATCAAACGCTGATTACGGCTCCCGAAGAGCCGGGTTAACCACTTGAACAAAGCATGCATCCTCCGCAGCCGGCCGGCCGCGACGCACTATTCTAGCAGGGGAAATCCGGCCGCTTGGCCGGTCGGGGCCCCGAAACGGGTCCGGGCCCGGAGGGTCAGGCGTCTTGCGGCACGAAGCGGGCGGGATTCTGCTGGCGGCTACGGTACAGGACCTCGAAATGCAGGTGGGTTCCGGTAGCACGCCCGGTGGCGCCCATCAGGGCAATGGTCTGGCCGGGCTTCACATAGTCGCCCACCTTGACCAGGTTGGACGTGTTGTGACCATAGCGGGTGACCCAGCCGCGGCCGTGGTCGATCTCGATGAGGTTGCCATAGCCGCGCTGGCGACCGGACCAGGTGACGATCCCGGCAGCCGCCGCGAGGATGGCGCTGTTGTCGTTGCCGGCGAAATCCAGTCCCCGGTGCAGGGCAGGCCGGCCAGTGAAGGGATCCATTCGTCGGCCGAAACTGCTGGAAATCCAGCCGCCGGCCACGGGCCGCTGAAAGCCCATGGCCAGTGCCCGTCCGGGCTCGCTCGCAAAGGGGATCCGGGTAGCGACGGGAAGTGCCACCGGCGGAGCGGGTTCCTCGGGGCCGCCCATGGCGGCAACGACAGTGGGGTCAGTCGTGGCAGCGGCGGGCGCCGCAGAGGGAACCAGGGACGGCACGGGGATCGGACTGGCCAGGTCCGCGTACAGGCAACCGAGCCCGAAGCCGGCGCTACCCAGCAGCACTGCGGAGACCATCCCGAGCACTGCGGGAATCACCGTACCGGCCCTGCGAATGGTATTCATCAAGAAGTGTCTTCTGGCTTGCGTCTAGACTATGCCGGACGGGTTTTGACTAAACAAGGAACGGTTCACAGACCGCGCAACAGTTCATGAGGACTTCATCAGGAAAAGGCCCGCGGGGGCTGGGCGAGTTGCTGGCACTGGACAGTCCGCTGGGCGCACTGGCCAAGGCCGCCGGCCGCCGCCTCGAGCTCGCCGACGCAGTGCGAAAGCAGCTGCCGACGGAACTCGCCGCCGCCGTCGCCAGCTGCAACCTCCGGCCGGACGGCACGCTGGTGGTGACTGCAGCAAGCCCGGAATGGGCGTCGCGGCTGCGCTTCGAGGCGGACGGGATTCTCGCGGGCTGCCGGCCGTTCTGGCCTGCAGCGGCCCGGATACGGTTTCGGGTGGGAACGGAGCTGTAGAAGCGCCTTTAGGCGCGATAGGTATTGATACGCGCGATAGGTGATACGCGCGATAGGTATTGATCGCGCCTGAAGGCGCTCCTACACGCCGACGATGACCGGAACGTGATACGAGATCGGCGCCTGCCGCTGGTCCTCGAACGTCACCATCTCGAAAGCCGACGGGTCAGCCCGCAACGCGAGCAACAGCTTGTTGTTGAGCGCGTGGCCCGACTTGCAGGCCGTCAGCTCTCCCACCAGGCTGTAGCCCAGCAGGTAAACGTCACCGATCGCGTCCAGGATCTTGTGCTTGACGAATTCGTCCTCGAACCGGAGGCCGTCCTCGTTCAGCACCCGGAAGTCGTCGAGGACCACCGCATTGTCCATGCTGCCGCCAAGCGTGAGCTGGCGGGCGCGCAACATCTCGATGTCGCGGGCGAAGCCGAACGTGCGGGCCCTGGAAATCTCCTTGAGGAACGCCGTGGTGGAGAAATCCACCGACGCCATCTGGGTGTGCCGGCGAAATACCGGGTGGTCGAAGTCGATGCGGAAATTCACCTTGAAGCCGGCAAAGGGCTTCAATTCGGCAAATTTGT
>JBDSWH010000263.1:0-7784 GCA_039926785.1 Gammaproteobacteria bacterium | reverse complement strand
GGCGGGTTGCCACTCCCAGCACCACGGTTGCGGTGGTGTCTGCATCCCACGCCATGACTTCCGGGGGCAGCGTGGCGAAGTCAATGCTCTGCTGGCGACCGATCATGGCGGCGACCGTCTCCAACTGGGGTATGCGTGCGATCAGCGCTGCCGCCACCTCCGGATGGCGCGCGTAGAGCTGCTGTTCGTCGGGCGTCAGCGGGGAACCGGCGTACAGCTTGTCGAGGATGGCCTCGGGAAGCGTGATGCAGCCCAGCTGGGACAGGAGTGTCGCAAGCCGCAGGTCCCAGGGCATCGGGAACTTGAGGGCACTGGCGATCGCGGCCGCGTACTGCCTGACACGGGCCGTCCGGCGCCGGGCCATCGGATTGGTCAGACCCAGGATGTCATTCAGGGTCTCCACGAGGCCCTGGAGGGTCTTTTCAACCAGCTCCTTGCGCGTGGTCACGAGCTGGTATTGCTCGACACCCGCGGCCACGGCGGCGCGCAGCGGTTCCTCGCTGCAGGGCTTGGTCAGGAACCGGAAGATATGCCCGTCATTCACAGCCGAGATCGTGGCCTCCAGGTCTGCCTGCCCGGACAGGATCATCCCAACGGTGTCCGGGTACAGGGTCCGGACCCGGGTGAGAAGCTCGGCACCCGTCATGCCGGGCATCCGCATGTCGGAGATCACCAGAGCAAAGGGCCCCAGCTCCTCCAGCAGGCGGAGTGCCTCGGAGCCGCTGGGGGCCGTGTGAATGTCCACGGACTTCCGCAGCTGGCGCCGGATGCTGTCCAGCACGTTGGGTTCGTCGTCGACAAAAAGGACTCGCATCAGGACGTCTCCCGGCAGCCGTCTCACGTCCGGGACGTTATCGGCCGCGGGGACTACCCCTGTATGACCCCGGTCACAGAATCCGGCTAAAGGCTCCCGGGCGGGGCCCAGCGCGCCTAGGGCGCCGGCGCTGGCGGGTTGCGGGACGGAAACTTCTCGAAGACCTGGGCCATCACCGCGTCCACCGCCGGCTGAAGGTTCTTCCGCGTCTCTTCACGTATCCGACCCACGGCCGTGCCGTCCCACGCGAGTTGCTTGCGCCCCGCATCCACCACGTCCACGGTCAGGGTGCCTTCGGTGTACTGGGTCACGTGGGTGTCATAGCCGCCCCACGTGCCGTAGTAGCCGGACCGGTAACCGTAGTAGCCGCCGTAGGCCGGGCCGGAGGACGTGGTCGTGCTCTGGATCTTCTCCTTGGTGTTCACATTGAAGTTGACCAGGAGATCGGGGTTGTCGCTCTTCTGGTAGCCCCGCGCTTCCAGTTCCCGGGACGCGGCTGTCCGCAGGAACTGGCTGAGCACCGACGAGTAACCGGCGCGGTCGGTGCCGAGCGGGCTCATGAAATTGTAGGTTCGATAGTTGGCGAACGTGGCCGTCGGGTCGACATTGGTATAGATGGACGGTCCCGACGAGCAGCTGGCCAACAGCAGCAGTGCGAGGACTGCGGGGAGCGCGTAGCGGGCGCGCTGGACGATGAGTGCGTTCAAGGTGGACCTCCTGGTCTGCAAGGACAGCCGACAGTCGCGGTTAGAGTAAGACGCCGGACCCGCGTCTGTCACGCGTCTGTCACGCGCGTGGGGTCAGCGCGGACGAACGGCGGCAAGCTTGAGTGTCACCGAACCCAGCACCTTCACTTTGCCCGAGAGTTGCAGCGGTGCACGGGTGGCGGGGTCCAGCAGCAATTCGAGGCGGCCGCGCAGTCCCAGGAGTTCCAGATCCTCGTCGGGATCGCCGCCGGCCACCGGCAGGCCCTGCAGGGATAACCGCAGGGGCCGGACGGTCCCACTGCGTTGCACAGTGCCTTTCGGCCACAGTTCGTCGTAGCGCACGTTGATGTCCCGCGGCGGCTGCACCTCGACGCGCACCCACTGGGTATCCCGGCGCCGGAAGACGAGGATGTCGACGGTGTCGCCCGGCCGGTCCAGTGCGGCCGCCGCAATGGCGTAGAGAAGTCCGGTCGTCTCGACTACAGGTTGCTCACGGGGGGGCACCGGGTAGGTCCGCAGGCCTTCGCTGGTATCGGTCCACCGGGCCGGCATCAGTGCCTTCTCGCTGGCATTCGCCGGCGATCGCGTGGTCTGGTAAGCGCCCTCCAGGCCGAAGCGGTAGATCCGGTAGCGCAGCTTGCCTTCCTGGCCGTGCTGGGTGTTTTGCAAGGCCGCACCCGTGACGGGATCCATCAATAGCGTGAGCCGCGACCGAAGACCGGCGCCGTGCGCGTCGTAGACCAGTTCGAGCACATCCTTGTCCGGCATGATCGGGGTGAACGGTGTGGCGGGCACCGTGAGCAGGTCGGTCATTGCCGCGGTGCCGGGCACAATGCGCAGGGTGAGTCGGGCCTCCGCCGTCAGGAACAACTTGCTGGCGGTCATGCGGATTTCGGACCAGCCCACCCGCGCGGGATCGAAGCTCACGGGCGTGGCGGCGAGGGCGGTTCCGGACCGGCCCGCGATCCCGCCGAGCAGTGCCACAACCAGGAGTGCGGATAACCGGCCTTTGGCCGCCTTGGGGGTGCTCATTACTGGATAATAGCGCGCGCCCGCTACGGGGCTTGAACTGGCCACTCGATGCGACGTTTTGAGCCTGGCGCCCTCGCGACAGTGGCACTGATCCTGGCCCCGGCCCTCGTGGCCGGGTCGGCCTGCGCCTCGGTGGATTTCGAGGGTCTGAGCCGCACCACGGAAAAGGTTGTCCGGGCTACGGTAGCCCTGGAGGACGAGCCCTGCACCGCGCCGGACGCCCGCGTGCGCCGCCTCTACCGGCGGGCGGACAAGGAGATCGTCCAGGCCCTCGAGGTCTACGGCTATTACGCGCCGACCATCGAGAAGGCCCTGGAGCGGGATTCAAAGTGCTGGCGGGCCCGTTTCCGGATCGTCCGGGGCCCTCGGGTGCGATTGCGCAATGTCCGCATCGGCGTCACCGGCGCCGGGCAGTCCGACAAGGAACTCAACGCGGCGGTCCGCAAGGCCAACGACCTGGTTGCCGGCAAGGGACTCAATCAGCGGCTCTACGACGAATTCAAGGCAAACTTCGCCGCGCTGGCCCAGCGGCGCGGTTACTTCGACGGGCGCTTCGCCGTCAGTCGCATCGACGTCTATCCCGCCGCGCTGGCCGCCGACATCACAGTCGATTACTCGTCCGGCGAACGTTACCGGTTTGGTCCCGTGACGCTGGACCAGTCGGTCGTGGACCCGAAGCTCGCCCTTCGCTACGTCGACTTCAAGCCCGGGGAGTTCTACGACGCAGAGAAGATCAATGATCTCTATACGGCCCTGCTGTCCGGTGGATATTTCCAGAACGTGGAGCTGCGGACCACGCCCCGGCCCGCGCCAGACCTGGACGTGCCGCTCACCATCACCCTGACCGCAGCGCCGCCCCGCACCTGGAAGACCGGCGTGGGGTACGCGACCGATACGGGTGCCAAGGTGCGCCTCGACTACCTCAACCAGCGGCTGAACCGGAAGGGGCACCAGTTCGAATTCAACAGTTCGTTTTCCCAGGTCCTGGGCGAGGCCACGTTGAGCTACCGGGTGCCGCTCGGCAGTCCCCGGGACGAGTGGCTGAGCTTCGATACCGGCTACAAGTACGAGAATCCCGGTGACAGCACGAGCGACGAATTCCGGTTGGGGGTAAAGCAGGTCATTCGACGCCGGGGGAACTGGCGGGAGACCCGGTCTGTCGACTACCTGCGGGAGACCTTCCAGGTCGGTGCAGATCCGGAGACCACGAGCAATCTCGTGATCCCGGCGATCAGCTGGTCGAACCAGCCGCGACTGCTGCCGAATCGCCCGCGTCGTGCGCACCGCGAGACCTTCACCGTGAGTGGCACGGACGAAATCCTGGGCTCGGATACCGCCTACGTGCAGCTCGAGTCTACGGGCAAGCTGATCCTGCCGCTCTGGACGACGGCACGAGTACTCCTGCGGGGTGAAGTGGGCTGGACGATCAAGGACGAGTTCGAGGAGCTGCCGTTCTCGGTGCGCTACTTTGCTGGCGGCGACGACAGCGTGCGGGGCTACGACTACAAGACCCTGGGTCCAACCGATGAGGATGGCAATGTGGTTGGTGGCGGGGACAAGCTGGTGGGCAGCGTCGAACTGGACCAGCGGGTCTTCGGCAACTGGTCCGTGGCGGCCTTTGTCGACGTGGGCAACGCCTTCGATTCTTTCAAGGGCATGTCGCTCAAGACGGGGGTCGGCGCCGGCGTCCGCTGGTACTCCCCGCTGGGCCCGATCCGGTTCGACATCGGCGTGCCGCTCGACGACGCGCCGGATTCGTTCCGCGTCCACATCACGCTGGGGCCGGATCTGTGAGCGCGCTCCGGACCATCGCCACGCTGCTTGGCGCCCTCATGATCCTGTCGGTGCTGGGGCTGCTGGTGATCGGCACACCCTCGGGTAGCGCGTGGCTGGTCGGCGCCCTCGCGGATCTGGCGGGTGATCGCCTGCACATGTCCGGCGTTCGCGGCACGCTGCTGGAGGGCCTGTCCGTCGACCGGTTTCAGGTAGTGGCGGGGCGCACCTCGATTGTGATCGAGCCGGCCGAGCTTCGCATGAACTGGCCGGACGTGTTCCGCCGTCGGATCCACCTGACGACGGCCCGCGCCGACACGGTGCGCATCGACATCGCGCCTCGGCCCCCCGACGCACCGAAGTCGGTCGTCAAGCCGCTGCTGTTGCCTGTGACGATCGCGATGGATGCGCTCGAGATCCGCCGGCTCGTCATCCGCAACGGTGTGCTTGCCAAGGGGAGCTCCACTAACGAAATCGCGCCTGTCGAAATCGGGCCGGTTGCGCTGCGTGGCGAGCTTGCGGGCGGCGACCTGCACTTCGAGTACCTGCGGGCGGAGCTGTACGGGCTCCACCTGGACGCCGACGGCAGCTTCGGTACCGGCGAGCCGTTCGCGCTCAACGCGCGGTTGGCGTGGCAGCTGACGGATCCGGCCGTGACAGGCGCGGGACGGTTGACGGGGAACCTCGCCGCGTTGCGCTTCGAGCAGGTCGTCCGGTTGCCGTCTCCGGTCGGCGTTGGCGGCGTCCTGCGCGTGCTCGATGACCACCCGCAGGTGTTTGCCGAAGCGCGCTGGACGGATTTCCAGCGCCGCCTGGGCAAACCGTCGGGCCAAGCGGCCGGGGAGGATGCCGGCGAGGATGCCGGGATGTTGCTCCGGAGCGCGTCGGGCCGGCTGGCGTTGCGGGGATGGACGGATCGCTTCACCGCCAACCTGGACAGCGCCCTGCAAATCGACGACCAGCCAGAGGTCCATGCGCGCGCCAATTTCGAGGGGGACACCCGCACGATCCTTGTCCGGGAACTCCGCCTGGACGGTCTTGGCGGGCAGATGACGGGCACGGGCCGGTTGTCGCTCGGGGAGATGCTCTCGGGCAACCTGCGCGTCGAAGGCCGGCGGCTCGACCCCCGCGTCATCGATCCCCGGTTCCCGGGTCGCGTGGATTTCCGCGGCGACTTGAGCTTCGATGCGGCTGGCAATTTCCGCGCCGTGCTCCCGGAGGCCAGTGGCACGCTGTTCAACCGCCCGCTTCGGGCTTCCGGCACGGTGGCCCGGCAGGAGGGGCTGCTGACGGCCGAAAACGTGCGAATCCAGGCTGGTGTGAATCGCCTGGAGCTCAACGGCGAGTGGGGCGACCGCATCGCCGGCCGGTTCCGCATCGACGCGCCGGACCTGGCGACGCTGTGGCCTGCTTATCGGGGGCAGCTGCGGGGCACCGGCCAGTTCGCGGGCACGGCCCGGGAGCCCCAGCTGGACCTCGACCTGGAAGGCAGCGACCTGGCCACCGGAGACCTGCGGCTCGGCACGTTGCGGGCGAAGGGGGGCCTCGCCGCCCGCCAGCGACTGACCCTTGATATCGCGGCACGCGATCTTGTCTACGCGGGACGACCATTGGGCGACCTGGCGGTCGCGGTCACGGGCCGCCCCGATGCACACTCAGCCAGCGTCAGGCTGGACGGTGGCGAGGTTGCCGTCGACTTGCGCACGACCGGAAGTTACCGGAACAGCGTGCTAACCGAGACCGTGGGCACCGGCACCGTGACCGTGCCGGGGGCCCAGCGCTGGGTGCTGCGGGAGCCGGCCACGGTGCGCCTGGCGGGTCCGGATGCCTCCGTCACGGCCCACTGCTGGACCGCCCGGGATGCGGAACTGTGCCTGGCCGACAGCCATGCCGGGTCCCGGGCTTTCAACGTCGGTCTCGACCTGCGGCACTTTCTGCTGGCCAGCCTGTCGCCCTGGCTGCCGGCCGGTATCGCAATTGCGGGTAGTGCTACAGGATCGCTCGCCGTGGAGGGCGATCCCCGCGACGTGAGCCACACGTTGCACGGCAAGGTTCAGGCGAGCCTGGCAGAGGCGGTGATCACCTGGCATGTGCCGGACGACGAGGACGTACAAACCACGTTCAGGGAGTTTCGCGTGAATGCCGGCCTTACCGGCGACCTTCTCGAATTCGAGGGCGCGGTCGCCGAGAGCTTCGGGCTGCACCTGACCACGACAGGTCGCGTGACGGACCCTCTGGGTCCGTCGCCGGTGATCAATGCCACGGTCAACGGCGGAGTGCCCGACCTGGCTTCCCTGGGCCCCGTCCTGGAGCGATTGGTCGATGTGGGGGACGTGCAGGGGCGGATCACGCTGGCGGCCACCTTGTCCGGCAACGCCCGTCGGCCGGATATCACTGGTGGTCTCGAGCTGGAGGACGGCGCGTTCACTGTGCCGGCCGCTGGCATCCGCGTGGACCGCATCGGCCTGTCGCTGCTCGGCCGGGAGGACGGGCAGGTCACGGTCAAGGGCAACGCGAGATCCGGCAAGGGATCTGTGGCACTGGATGGCACTCTGGACTGGCGCGACCAGCTGCTACCGAGCGCCGAGGCCACCGTGAAGGGGCGGGTGTTCGACGTCATCAATCTCCCGGAGGGCAACGTGCAGGTCTCGCCGGACGTGCGGGTGGTGCTGCGGGACGGTCAGTTCCGCGTCGGCGGCGAGATGCTGGTGCCCCGCGCCGAGATCCGGCTGAAGAAAATCGCGCAGAGCGCCGTGCAGACGTCACCGGATACCGTCGTCCACGGTCGGGACCTGGTGGCCGGCCAAGAGAAGGCTCCACCGCTTTTCGTGCTCGACGGCCTGCAGGTCCGCCTGGGCGAGAAGGTGAGCTTCGAGGGCTTCGGCCTCAAGACCGGCCTTACCGGCGGGCTGCGACTCGACCAGTCACTGGCTGCCGACCCCACGCTGGTCACTGGCTCCGGCGTCGTCACCCTGCGGAACGGACAGTTCAGCGCGTTCGGCCAGAAACTGGCGATCGAGCGGGGCTCGTTGATCTTCTCGGGCGTGGTGACGGACCCGGGACTCGACGTGAAGGCGAGCCGGGACGTGGATTACGAAGGCCGGGAGGTCACCGTCGGCGTCTTCCTGACGGGCACCGTGTCCCGGATCCAGACCCGCGTGTTCTCGGAGCCCGCGATGGGTGAGCTCGACGCACTGTCCTACCTGACCACGGGCAAACCGTTGTCTGCCGCCGGTGCGGGCGATCGCAGCGCAGTGGCCAACTCGGCCATCAGCCTCGGCCTGACCCAGGCGCTGCCGGTGGCGCAGCAACTGGGCAGCGCGCTTAGTGTGGACGAGGTGGGGCTGGACACGACCGACTCGGGCAGCACGGCCGTGGTGGTGGGGGAAAAGCTGGGCAAGAATCTCTTCATCCGCTACAGCTACGGCATCTTCGACAAGCTGGGAACGGTGCAGGCG
>JBDSWH010000262.1:0-11575 GCA_039926785.1 Gammaproteobacteria bacterium | reverse complement strand
CGTGAAGGTCGCCGACCTGGATCTCGGTGATTTCCTCGCTGCCTTCCCTGGCGGGACGGCGCGTGATGGCTTCGAGACGGGCCATGAGTTCCGCGAAGGCGAATGGCTTGCCGATATAGTCGTCAGCGCCTGCACGCAGGCCCTTTACCTTGTCATCGACATCACCGAGCGCACTCAGAATCAGGGTCGGCGTTGTGTTGTCCGACGCCCGAAGCGTGCGGACGATGGTCAGGCCATCCACGCTCGGGAGCATGCGGTCCACGATTAGGGCGTCGAAGTTGCCGGTCGTGGCGAGAAATAGCCCCTCCTTCCCGTCGATCGCGTGCTCGACGGTGTGGCCTGCTTCCCGGAGCCCGCCGACGATGAAACTCGCGACGCCGGCGTCGTCTTCGATGACCAGGATGCGCATGCGGCAATCATAGAGTAGGAGCGCCGATTGGCGCGAATCGGCTCCGGCGGGCCAATAAGGGCGAGCCAATAAAAAAGGGCCGGAAAGCTCTCGCTTACCGGCCCCGGGGATTACCCGTATCACGCCTTGTAGCCAACCCTGGTTCGGCGCCACCACACCGGGGGGAACGGAGGAGCAGCGGGAACCAGTGGGAGAGAGACTAGTCCCCCGACCGTGACCCGCCGATGGACGGGAAGTTAATGATTGTTAATTCAGCGGGCTAGCGGCTGGCAGGGCAAAGCGCTCCTACGAGTAGCGGGAGCGCCACGGCGCAATCCTCACGCCAGTGGGCGCGGAACAGGGTGTCGGCCCGGGTGCGTCCGATGTTGATTGCCGCCACTGGCTTGCCCGCCGCAGCGGCGTCCCGCACCAGACTGAAGCCCGAGTACACCATCAGTGACGACCCGACGACGAGAAGCGCGTCAGACTGCTCCAGGGCAAGGCGCGCGGCGCGGCCGACGTCCGCGGGCACCGCTTCGCCATAGAAGACCACGTCCGGCTTGACGATACCGTTGCACGCAGGGCAGCCGGGAACCTGGAACTCCGAGTAGTCGTCCGAAGCGGGAATCGCGTCGCCATCCGGTGCCGGTTGCGCGATGGTGCCGCTCCAGTCGGGATTTGCCCGGCCGAGTTGGGCCTGCCAGTCCGCGCGGGGCAAGCGGGTGTCGCAGCCCAGGCAACGGACCTGATCGAGGCGGCCATGCAGGTCGATGACGTCCTGGCTACCGGCGCTCTGGTGGAGTCGGTCCACGTTCTGCGTGACGATGCTGGCCAGCAATCCCCGCCGTTCCAACTCGGCGAGGGCCCGATGGGCGGGGTTCGGTAGCGCCGCCGCAAATCGGGGCCAGCCCACCAAGCTGCGACCCCAGTAGCGCCGGCGCACCTCCGCACTGGCGACGAAGTCCGGATAGAGGACGGGTCGGGAGTGCTTCCAGTCACCGTCTGCGTTCCGGTAGTCGGGAATGCCGGAGCATGTGCTGCACCCGGCGCCCGTCAGCGCAGCGATGCGGCGGCAGCCGCGCAGGAGATCCGACAAGGCCTCCAGGCCGGCCGGTTGGGGCAGATGGCCGCTGTTGGGTGTGGCGTTCAGCGCGCGCCTCATCGTGGACTTGGGGTGCAGCCGTACCGGTGCCGACGTGGCATTTGAGTCTAGCAGGTGACCGGAGTCGACCAGGTTGCTGCCCATGGGGCAGGCAGACGATCAGGCAGCGAGATTCGCTGCGGCGCCCAGGGTTTCGTCGAGTTGCCGGCGGGGGATGTGCATGCCGCTCGCGGGAATGACACGCAGTATGTCCGTGCGGCGGATGGGCTGCCACAAGGCGGGACCATTGGGCAGCCGGCGACCGGCACTGTCGCTGACGAGAGCTACGTGGGGACGGGTCGGCTCATCCGCTGCCTGCTGCCGCACGATGCCAAGCCGGCCGTCAGCAATCTGTAGCCAGGAACCGGTCGGGTAGAGCCCCAGTGCGCGCATGAAGCTGCGTACGATGGCAGTGTCGAACTTGCGACCACACATGCCGTTCAAGAGTCGCATCACGTCGTGGGCGGCGATAGCCGGCGCGTAGCGGCGGTCCTGGAGCATCGCGTCGTAGGTGTCCACCAGTCCGGCCAGGCGGGCCGGCAGTGGGAGCTGCGTGCCGCGCAGTCCGCGCGGATAACCGCTGCCGTCGAGCCGCTCGTGATGTCCGAGCACGGCATCCTCCACCGTCTCGGAAATTGCCGATGCCGAACGGACCATGTAGAGGCCCCGGCGGACATGTCGTTCCACGAAGCCACGTTCGTGGCCGGTCAAGGGCTCGGTCTTCGCCAGGATCGTGACCGGTACCGAAACCTTGCCGATATCCAGCATCAGCCCCGCGAGCGCCAGTTCGTCGAGCAGGGGTCGCTCGAAGCCGATCCGTTTGCCTGCCAGCACCATCAAGACTGCGGTGCCCAGCGCCCGGCGATACAGGAATCCCACCTTTAGTTCCGTTGCGAGCAACCATGGAATCGTGTCGTGATCTGCAATCAGGGCTGCGACAACAGGTTCCAGCGCACGGCGCAACGGCGTCAGTACCAGGTCCTCCGAGCGGCGCACGCCTTGCACCGAGGCCGCAAAGGCATGACCGAGGGCGCGCAGATCGAGTCGTTGCCGGGAGAGCGGCGACGGCGCATCGGTTTCTGGCAGGGCTTCGATACGGCCCGTCAGGCCGGTGGAGAACATCTCGCCATCGCCGTGATCCGAGAGGACCGGATCCACATAGACGTACTCGCACATGCGCTGCAGCTCGACGATCTGTTCCGCCTGGTTCAACAGGAATCCATGGGCATGGAATGAGGTGTGCAGCCAGGACCGGTCGAGCTCGGCAACATACATGCCGAGCTGCAACTGAGCGCAGTTCACCGGAACGAGGCGTGCGGGAAGCAGGGTTGCCATCTTCTTTTTGTTTTCAGCAGGCCCGGCCAATGTAGCAGCGGGTGTACGAGCAAAGCGTGACGTGCCTCACGCGAAGAGCCGGGATGATTATGGCAAGCGCCACGTCCGGGCTCAGGGTGGCAGTCAGGGCCGCGGCCGGTCGGGTGCGTCCAGCGCCTTCAGGTAGGCGGCGATGGCCAGGCGGTCTTCCGTAGTGAGCTTCGCGGTGTTGTCGCTGATCACGTCGCTCATGGATGACCCGGCGAAGTCTCCGTCCGGCAGCACGCCGTATTCGAGGAACAGCACAATCTCGTCTTCGGACCAGTTGCCTATGCCGGATGTCTTATCCTGGGTGATATCCGGAATCTTCTCGCCATCCGGTCCGCCTGGATTGCCTGCCAGTTCCTGCGTCCTGTCCAGCCCGCCGAGGGCGTTGCGGGGCGTGTGGCACTCGCCACAATGGCCCAAGTGGCGGACCAGATAGGCGCCTCGGTTCCAGGCGGCGTTTCGGGAAGCGTCCGGCGCGTAGCGTCCCGGGGTGAAGTTGAGCAGGTTCCAGCCCCACATGACCACGCGGTTCGACAAGTACCAGGGGATCTCGTGATCCGGTATCACCTGGCGGACGGGTTTCAGGTTGCGGAGAAAGGCCGCGATCGCGGCCACGTCGCTGTCACTGAGTCCGGTGTAAGCCGGGTAGGGAAACACCGGGTAGTAGTAACTGCCGTCCGGCGCCACACCGTCCCGGAGGGCGCGGCCAATGTCTGCTTTTGTCCACGCGCCGAGGCCGGTGGCCGCATCCGGGGTCAGGTTGGGGGTGTAGTAGGTGCCAAACGGTGTTTCCAGCGCGCGGCCGCCGGCGAGGGGAATGGCGTCGGGTCGGTCGGCCGTATGGCAGGTGAGGCAGCCGCCCGCATGCACCAGGTACTGGCCGCGCTCAATGGCTACCCGTTCGTCGGCGGCACGGGACAAACCCGGGGCCAGGCACACGCCGGTCAATAAAAGTAGTGCCGTCACATGTGCGCACCCGACGAGTGTGGTCTGCCGGTGCGGGAACCGCGGACGCCGGGAGTCCTTGCGGACTCCCGGATCGGCCGTCTTCAATCAGTCGTCCGCCTTGCGATAGCGATCATGGCAGCCCTTGCAGGCCTCACCCACCGCCTTGAATGCGGCCATTGTTCCTGCCTTGTCATTCGCAGCGGCGGCGTCACGCAGCTTCGCCGACGACGTCTCCAGGTCGGTCACGAGTTTCTTGAACTGGTCCTGTTCTTTCCAGATCAGGGGCAGCGCGTCCGTGTCGCCGGTGTCAGTGCCTGCCGGGAACAGCACCTTGACCTCCGCACCCAGATCGGCCAGGGCACTGGTATGGGCCTTCAAGTGATCCTGGTGCTCCACCTTCCCGAAGTTGATGAGCATGAATGCGCCGATGTGGGCGCCCATGGCTGACATCACCGCCTTCCGGTATTTGATGGCGTCCGCGGGCGCGGTGGCGCTCCACGCAACGAATGGAACGTTCAGGGCGATGCAGGCCAGGAGCGTAGGCAGGGCGCGACGACGCATGGGAGACCTCCGGTTGGGATTGTTGCGGTCAGCCGAGCATAGCAAGCCCGTAGGCCGGACCGCGATGCAGGGAGGGATCAGTCCGCGCTATGGGGGCCGCAATTCCACGTCTTGGCGTCGCATTGCGGCGCGAGCGGCTTCGCCGTATCCGGGCAGTGGTTATCGAGAGGCGTGAGCTGGCCGCCGATCACCAGTGCCGTGATCAGCAGGTTGCCATCGGCGCAGCGGGTCATCACGGCACTGACGTCGGCGGCCCAGGCGGGATCATCCCGGCGGCGCGGACCCGCCTGATACGGCAGTTGCGACCACACTTTATCGCCGCCGTAGATGCGCAGCGACAGTGTGCTGTCCTCGGTGGGCGGCCTGGGCGGAGGCGTGGCCGTGGAGGCGTTCCAGGTTGTCGAGCTACCACTGGGCGGCGGAGCCGGCGCCACCTGGGCCGTGGCTGCGAGGCTGACCATGGCCAGTAGCCCGAGAGCCCGTCTGGCTGGGCGCGTCCTTCGTCCACCGATCGGGTATCCCACGGCGTCTCAGCCGCCGCTATTGAGGTAGCTTTGGACGTCCCGGGCGATAACCGGTCCCGCTTCGTCGGCGGCCATGTGTCCCACGCCCGGGTATGTAATTACCTTCACCTCCGGCGCGTTGACCAGCATCTTGCGCAACTCTTCGGCCTGCTCGACGGGGGCCTGTGGGTTTTGCTCGCCCCAGAGGATCAGCGTCGGCACACGAACACTGGCGGTGACGTTGACCAGGTCAACGCTGGAGTAGGTCCGCATGCGGGCCAGAATCGCGGCCCGCTGGCCCTCGAGAAGCCACATGTCGTACCACTGGTCGATGAGCTTGTCGTCCACCTTGGACGGATCGCCGAAGCGACTTTTCAGCAGGTACTTGGCCAGCGCACGCGGCGTGATGTACTCGAGAACGTTGGCGATGCGCGGAACTTTCCGTCCGGCTTGCTGCATGCTCCGGCCTTCAAGGGCACCGGGACTGAGCAAGACGAGACGTTCAACCCGGTCGGGATGTGCAGCGGCGTAGTGCATTGCCACTGTCCCACCGATTGAGGTGCCACCGATCGAGAAGCGGGCCAGCCCGAGTGCGTCAACGAAGCGCTCGGTCAGCTGCACGGTTCGTTCGAGGCTGTAATCGCCGGTGGGGTCCGGCCCGGTGAGCCCGTGGCCCGTCATGTCGAAGCGCAGGACGCGGTGGTCCTGCTTCAGGATATCGACCCAGGCGTCCCAGCTGAGCAGGCTGCCGAAGTTGGCATGGATCAGGACCAGCGGTGGGCCGCTGCCTTCGTCCCGGTAATGAATTCGGACGCCGTCGACGTTCAGGAATTTGGATGCGGGAGTGGTGTACTTGGCTTCGAGTACCGCCGCCGGAACATCCCGGTAGGCCCAGGCCGCCGCCAGGAAGGCGAGGGCGCCAACCACCAGCAAGCTGACGATGCCGTAGGCCAGGTAGCGCAGCCACTTCATGGCCGGGACTATAGCAGGGGCCCCAAACGCCCAGGATTCATCACCCCGGAAACATCACCACGGAAACAACAGGGGCCGCAATTGCGGCCCCTGTTTTCGTCGACTGACTGTTAGGAGTCAATCAGGGCTTCTGGGCAGCCTCTTCGGCAGCCTGAGCGGCGTCGGCGGCCGCACCAGCGGCGTCGCTCGCAGCGTCAGCGGCACCGGCAGCTGCATCGGCAGCGCCAGCGGCAGCGTCGGCAGCGCCAGCGGCAGCGTCGGCAGCAGCACCGTCAACAGCCATGCTCGCGGCGTCAGCGGCAGAACTGGCAGCGTCACCGGCAGCGTCGGCTGCCTGAGAAGCGCTTTCCATTGCCTGATCGGCAGATTCAGCAGCCTTCTCGGCGGGCTTGCCGCCGCAGCCAGCGATCATTACCAGCGCCATTGGCAGGGCAAGCCATGCCTGACGAATTGTCGTGCTCATCGGTCGTCCTCCTGTATCCATGATTTTCTAAAGGCCGGAATCGTACGGCCTCAAAAACGGCCATCCAATGTTCAGTGAGCACTCGTCCGAAACACCCCGCCCGGAAAAGTGGCACACCGTCACCGGTTCCCATCCCTTGCAAAGCCTGCTGACAGCCGGCAGGCGCGCAGAGCATACACCAAATTGTCAGCCGTCAGCCTGCCGCAATGGACCTGGCCGGTTCTCCACTAGCGGCCTGGATCGGGGATTTTGGGCATCTTTTTTGCCACCCGACCGACCTAGACGGCGTCGCTCGGGCGGTTGGGGAGGGGCGGTGATGCAGGCCTTATCATTGCCTTGGTGGGGGCCAGCGTGGAGGCTGCCGCCAAGCCAGCCAATAGACGCTAGACCAAAGCCTCAAATAATCAAGCGGAATAATGGCACCCCGTGACTGACAAAAACCTGCGACCTCTGCTGCTGATCCTCCTCGTCGGCGTCCTGATGGGCGCGCTGGACCTGGCGATCATTGGTCCCGCGCTGCCCGCCATCCAGGCGGACTTCGGCATCGACGCCAGGGCACTAGCCTGGATATTCAACATCTATGTGCTCTTCCAGTTGATGGGCACGCCGCTGATGGCGAAGTTGTCAGATCGCTACGGCAGGCGGTCCGTCTATGTTCTTAACCTCGCGCTGTTCGGCCTGGGCTCATTGGTACTTGCCGCTGCGCCGAACTTTGAAGTGCTCCTGGTCGGACGCGCCATTCAGGGGTTTGGCGCCGGTGGCATCTTCCCGGTTGCCAGCGCCGTCATCGGGGATAAGTTTCCCCCGGAAAAGCGCGGCCAGACACTGGGCCTGCTCGGCGCCGTCTTCGGCATTGCGTTTCTCATCGGACCGATCCTCGGTGGCGTGCTGCTGCGCTTCTCCTGGCATTGGCTGTTTCTGATCAACCTGCCGATTGTCCTGGTGCTGATCTGGCAGGCGATGCGGCTCTTGCCGGGTACGCGGGCACAGGAGCCGAAGCCCTTCGACGCCGCCGGTGCCCTGAGCCTGGCCGCACTCCTGGGAAGCGTGGCCATCGTCTTTACGGAGATCGATTCCAGCCGCGTGCTGGCCAGCCTCACCGCCGTTCCGGTGGGACCGTTTGCCGCGCTCTGTGTCGTGCTCTTGCCGGTCTTCTGGCGTATCGAGCGGCGCGCCGCCGACCCCATCATTCCACCGCGACTCCTGGCATCCGTGCAGATGCGGCTTACGGGCGCCATCGCGATCGGTACGGGAACCCTGGAAGCGGGGTCGGCGTTCTTCCCTGCGCTGGCAGTCGCAGCCCTGGGCGTTACGGACTACAACGCAAGTCTCCTGATGCTGCCCTCGGTTCTCGCCACCACCGTGGGCGCCCCGCTGATGGGCCGGCTCCTGAACAGCATGGGTTCCCGGCTGATTGTGCAGCTGGGCCTGGTCGGTGTCGCCATCGGCACGCTCATTTACGCCCTATTCGAACTCACCGTCACGCTGTTCGTGATTGGCGGAATTATTGGAGGCTTTGGCTTCTCGGCGCTCCTGGGCGCCCCGCTGCGCTACATCGTGCTGAACGAGGCCCAGCCAGCGGACCGAGGGACCGCACAAGGACTGCTCACCGTGTTCCTCGCTGTTGGCCAATTGTCCGGGGCGGCGCTCATCGGGGGCGTGGCGACGTCAGAGGGCGGCGGTACCCACGGATACCAGACGGCGCTGCTGATTCTTGGCGTGCTCACCGCCCTCCTGGCCGTGGCGGCGTTCAGGCTGAAGTCGCGGGCGGCCGAGCAGCAGGCCGCTGCCGGATCGGCGCCTGCCTAGCCTCGGACTTTCTTCATGATCCAGGAACCGGCGGCGATGACGAGCGCTGCGCTCATCGCGACATTACTGGCCAAAACAAGGCCCAATTTGCATTTTTTCGCAAGTACGAGGAGTGCGGGAAGCCAGTCCATCTCCGTGGGATACAGGACGATGGCCGATACGGCTGCCACGTTCTCCAGCCAGTCGAAAGCGGTCGGAAGCATGAAGACCAGCAGCAGTTTTCGGGCGACCAGGGCGACATAGAGCCGGGGCAGGCTGTTGCGCAGGGCGAAGGCGACGGTTGCTGTGATGAATAGTCCTGCAAAGAACGGAAACGCGTAATCGATCAACGTGAACGCGTAGTAGAGCTCCCGGGCTTGCGCGGTGTAGCCGGCAATCTGGGGATAGACCTGGGTTGCCTGAAGACCGTTCTGCAGATCGAAGGGCACCGCGCCAGCGGCGTACAGTGGAAACCGTTCGCCAATCCGTGTCAGCGCCTGAAGCGAACCGGCGAACAGGACAACAACAATGAGATACAGCCACCATGTCCGTGAAATCCGGATCGCCAAGTCCTGCAGTCGTCCCAGCATACGGTTCACTCCGGTTGTGCCGCCCGGCTTCATGATGCCTGTCCCCGCGGAGGTCCTCAAATGAAGTACTGGCTGATGAAGTCCGAACCGTCGGTGTACGGCATCGACGACCTGCAGCGGGACCAGCGCACGAGTTGGGGTGGCGTCCGCAACTACCAGGTCCGGAACATGTTCAGGGACGACTTTGCGAAGGGCGACGTGGCGTTCTTCTACCACTCCAGCTGCGATGAGCCCGGCATTGCGGGCACGGTGGAGGTGCTTGGGTCCGCCTACCCGGACCCGACCCAGTTTGACGCGCAGTCCGAATACCACGACGCCCGGAGCCGGGCTGAGGATCCTGCATGGTTGGCGGTGGATGTCCGTTTCCAGCGAAAGTTCCGGCGCGTTCTGACGCTCGGAATGTTGCGGGAACATCCCGAGCTGTCGGGCATGATGATCCTTCGCCGCGGCAACCGTTTGTCCGTCACGCCGGTAACCGGCGTCGAAGCCGCGTGCCTTCTCTCCCTGACTCGGGAAAAAGGTGCACGATGAGGAGTCGTCTACATCTCGTCGAGGATCTCCTGCCGCACGTCATCGATTTCGGCCGCGCGGGATGTCGGCATGGTCGTGCTGCAGCGGGGTGTGCGCGGGCACGCGCTGCTGCGAGGGCAGATCACGCTGGCCGGTGAATCCAGTGCCTCGCTGATCCATTCGATATTCAGAACCTGACCGACGGCCCGGATGGCTTCGGCGGCTGCGGCTGGCACCGGCGCCTGCCCCCCATGCCGGCGGCACGCCTGGCCGATCATCGTGACCACCTCCCCGGGATCCAGGCCCTGGGATTCAAGGGCCGGCAACAGGTCGACGCCCACGGACAGCACGTGCGGATTGCCGGCCATGTCTTTCGTGCGCATCGAGTGGCAGCAGTAGAGGAGTGACCGCTCGCCGTCGATCAGTACCGAGATCTGGGACGCCGGCTGCGACGTACGCGCTTCCTCCAGCATCCGGAACACAGCCCATCGCGGGCAGGGGTCTGAGACCATCGCCAGGTTGCCCCAGGGCAACGGGATGCCGTTGCCCCGGTAAACGGCCCGGAGGAATCCGGGCGGGTACGCGTCGAAGAAGTGCCAGTGGCGGTAGGGCGACACCGCCGTCATCCGCCGCATGATCACGGCCGGGGTCAGTTCCAGCTTGCTGCCAGCATTGATCCGGTAGTTCTCCCGGCTCAGGAACCTCCGAAACGGCTTCTTCGGGCAGAGCAGCGCGCCGGCAAAGAAGCTGCACTCGAAGTCCCGCCACGCAAACAGGACGTCCTGGGCATTCATCCCTCCGGTGTTCTGCTCCGCGCCCGTCGGGCTGCCTCCCATCTCGCCCCCGGTGGCATGGGCAGACTTCAGCCCGTCGCCGCCGTGGAGCACCTTGTGGGCCAGGTGCGAGGCGAGGTCGAACTTCAGGCGTGCAGGGTCCTTCTGCAGCTGCCGGTTCATGTAGATCGTGGAGGGGGACTCGAAGAAGGACCGCACCATGCTGCGCACTTCGCGGTCGTTGTCCCGGGCGAGCAGCGGCTTCCGGTCGAACCACTGGATTTCGACGCCATGGCGATTGCACAAGTCGATGAGGTCATCGACCCCCAGTGGAAAACGCCGCCCACCAATCTCCTCGGCGGACCGTTCCAGATCAGGAAAGTCATTGCGCGCCATCTCCTGGTAGGAGCGGATCAGCAGATGGGCAAACTGGCGGCCCGTCGTCCCCGTCTGGGCAAGGAGTTCCGGAATCGCGGCCTCGAGCAACTCGCGGGAGAAGAGGAAGCCCGGCTCGAGCGGGAAACGGGTAATTCCACCTGGGAATTTGCCTGCCGGCGGCGACTCGATTTCGGGATTCTCGTCCAGGAACCAGCGCGGGTCCTTCTGGAATACTGATGCCAGCAGGTTCAGCAGGCCGGCCGAGGGAATTCGTTGCCCGGTCTCGATCATGCTCAGGTAGGAAACCGACGGGGCCACGTCCGCGTCCAGCTGGATGCAGCGGGCGGACAAGTCCTGAAGGGTCAAGCCATTCCGCTTCCGCAGGTTGCGGATTTTGGCGCCTAGAAAGTGGCTGTTGCGAAGAAGGCCCGACATCACTGCCGCCCACTGCCTTTGTGAAATTTACAGTGTGAAATTTCTATTGTGAAATTTCTCTCTTTTTTATCGTAGAGTCACACCGTGAAAAGCGCAACCCACTCTTCAGACAGTCCTGGACACGCTGCCGCGCCCGCCACTATCCATGGCCCGGCCATGCAGGGCGCTGAAGGCATCCTCAATGATCGTGCCCTGAGGCTGGTTGCCCACCTGCACCGCCTTTTCAATGCCCGACGGCTCGAACTGCTTGGGCATCGCCGGCAGCGGCAAGCCGATCTCGACGCCGGGCAACTACCAGGGTTCCTGCCCGACACCGCTGCGATCCGCGCCGGTGACTGGCGCGTGGCCCCCGTGCCGGCTGATCTTGAGGACCGGCGGGTGGAGATTACGGGGCCCGTCGAACGCAAGATGATGATCAACGCGCTCAACTCGCAGGCCCGGGCCTTCATGGCCGACTGCGAGGACTCCTGCGCGCCAACCTGGGAGAACATGGTCCGCGGCCAGCAGAACCTGAAGGACGCGGTGGACCGCACCATCAGCTTCGCGGACCCTGCCACCGGCAAGCAATACCGACTGAACGACAAGACCGCGACATTGATCGTGCGGCCCCGAGGCTGGCACCTGCCGGAGAAGCACGTGCAGGTGGATGGCGAGGTCACCTCCGGTTCACTGTTCGATTTTGCCGTATACCTGGCCAACAACCACCAGTCACTGGCTCACCACGGCACGGGGCCCTACTTCTACCTGCCCAAGATGGAGAGCC
>JBDSWH010000261.1:0-2849 GCA_039926785.1 Gammaproteobacteria bacterium | reverse complement strand
GGAGGCACCGCGCCCGCTGCAACTGCCATGCGCGTCCTGATCGTCTACGCCCACCCCGAGCCCACATCCTTCAACGGCGTCATGAAGGATCTGGCGGTCGAGACCCTCACGACAGCCGGACACTCGGTCACGGTGTCCGACCTCTACGCCCAGGGCTTCAACCCCGTGGCCGGCGCCCACGATTTCACTCACCGCGCCGATCCCGCGCGGCTCGACCTCGGGACGGAACAGGCCAACGCGGCCCGCACCGCCGGCTTTGCCCCCGACTTGCAGGCCGAACTCGACAAGCTCATGGCTGCCGAGTTCCTCCTGTTCCAGTTTCCCTTGTGGTGGTACTCGGTGCCCGCCATGCTTAAGGGCTGGATCGACCGGGTCTTCGCCTATGGCGTGGCCTACGACTTTGGCCGCACCTGGGATCGGGGCGTATTCCGCGGCCGCCGGGCGATGCTGGCCTTCACCACCAGCGCGCCGCCCACCTCGTCCCTGCCCGACGGCCGCAATGGCGACCTGGAACGCACGCTCTGGCCCATGCATGCCGGCGTGCTCGCACTCTGCGGCTACGACGTTCTCCAGCCTTTTGTGGCCCACGCAATCCGCTGGGTCGACGCGCCCCGACGGGAGGCGATACTGGCCGAGTACCGCCAGCGCCTGCTGCACCTCGGGAGCGACCAGCCCCTGTTCTTCCAGAAACTGGACGACTACGGCCCCGACGGCCGCCTGAAACCCGGCATCGAGCCGAGGACACCCGGCCAGCACCGGGGATCCCGACTACACCTCGACTAGCGGGCGAGATCGGTCAACGGCGATCGCGACCGCACGTCGGCGCGAGACGCTCCGGGGTTCGTGGTATAGATTTCGCCTCACCGCCTTGAGGACATTCCCGATCATGACGATGCAATACCTGCCACGTGCCGCCGCCCTCGGCCTCCTCGTCGTTCTCGCCGCTGGCTGCGCGACAACGCCCCGGGTGGACCCCGACCTGGCGAAGGGCCGGCAACAACTCGTCGATGCGCTGGACGCCGCATGGATCCGCGTCGTCGCCAGTGGCAGGGACCGGGCGATCCTTGCGACGCAGCCGCCGTCCAACCCCGGCGCGGCGCTCTCCTACATGGTCACGATGGCGGACTGCCTGCCCAAGCCGGATGTCGCCCCGTTCCCGGAAAAGCCGGTGGGGCTGTGGAAGGAAATCCTCGATCGCGGCACCATCCGACAGGTCACACAAGCCACGACGAATTCGCCCAACGACACGTCCTACTTCTTCTCGTCCATCAGCGACGCGCTATTTGCAGCGATGCTCGACGAGATCGACGCGCACTACAACGTGAAGCTGACGGTGGAGAACGTGGAACTGCCACCGGGCCCGGCGCCCACCACGTCGCTCGTGCTCGAGGGCAAGGCGGACATCGTCAGCCAGCTGAATGCGACGGGCGGCGACACCCAGGGGATGCGCCGTCGAGCGTCGCGGCGCTTCACCTGCACGATCAGCGCCATCAGCCAGTACATCCACATTCCTGTCAAGTCGCAGCTGGCGAAGGAAATCAACACGGTGGACGACCTGGCGAAGCGCAGGGGCCTCCGCATCTGCACGGGCCCGCTGGCCACCCAGACCGCGCGGGCCTTCTTCCCGCAACACACCGTTTCCACCAAATACCTGAACGACCTCACCGGTTGCGATAAGGACGTCCAGGCCGGCAAGGCCGACCTCATCATCAACCCGCTGCCGAGCCTGGCAATTGGCGGCATCAAGGGCTACAAGTCGGTACATACGTTGATCGTGGCCGGCACGCCGCTATGGGTCGCGCGCGAGGACATCCAGTGCCCGTCGGATGGCGATCCGAAAACCGAGGACAAGTGCTTCGCGGTCGAGTAGGAGCGCCTTAAGGCGCGAAAACCATGACTGAAGGAAAACCTCCGGCTGGCGTCGGCCACGACGGCAACTCCGTCCTGGCCCGTACCGAACGGGACAACGAGGCCCTGATTCGCAGCTTCTGTGCCGCCTGGTCCGCCATGGATCCGGACGGCATCGTCAGCCATCTGGCCGACGACTGTGCCTACCAGATCTACGAAGGGGGCCCGGTCAAGCGGGGCGTCGGGGAGATTCATGCGGTGCTGACGAAATTCATGGAACGCTGGGCCAGCGTCGACTTCCGCATCTTCCGGCTCAGCGCGATGGGAAACTTCGTCCTTCACGAGCGGACCGAGATCTACACAGGCCGAAACGATCATCCCGACTGGGAATTCAATGTGACCGGCCTGCTGTGGGTCGTGGATGGCAAGATCAAGCGCTGGCGGGACGACAGCCTGCCCGGCGCCCGACAGATCTTCAGTAACGTATAGAAAGACCGGCGTGGACGACCAGACACAGATCGAACTCGAGGCCGCAGCCTTCCGACGCCTGCTGCAACACCTTGATGCGCACAAGGACGTCCAGAACATCGACCTCATGAACCTGGCCGGGTTCTGCCGCAACTGCCTGGCCAAGTGGTACCGGGCCGCCGCCGAGGAGCAGGGTATTCCCCTCAGCGACGATGCGGCCCGGGAGCGGGTTTACGGCATGCCCTATGCCCAGTGGAAATCCCAGTACCAAAAGTAGGAGCGGCTTTAGCCGCGAAACCTCAGGGGAGTACGTGAATTGCGTCGAATCATGGTCAGCCTGCTGCTCGTTGCCACTTTTCAGTTCGCCCTGCCGCCTGCGACTGCCCAGTTCTGGGACCCGCGCGCCCTCGACGGTGATCCGGCCACCGCGACCGCGCCACTGGCGCCACGACTCTCTGGTCTCGGTAACCTCGCGCACCCGATCACGACCACGAAGAACCCGGAGTCCCAGGCATTCTTCGCCCAGGGCATGA
>JBDSWH010000260.1:0-2656 GCA_039926785.1 Gammaproteobacteria bacterium | reverse complement strand
CCGACGATGTGAGAGGGGCGCAGGTCGCCTGGGCCTGCCGCAATCCAGCCACTGCATGATTGGTTCAGGCCTTGCCGGGTCACGATGCGATCAGGCCCTTCGAGGTTGGCTCCGCCCGGCGCGGGGCTGTCCCTCGTCGATTCCGATTAGCATGCGCTTGCGCTAATTTTGAACAGCATGATTTCTTCTAATGTTGTTTATCGGGTCCGTCGCTCCCTCGCTGGCAGGTGCGTGTGATTCGGGTCGTCTCCTTCCGAAAGGCGCTCATGGCGGGCGCCGCCGGAGCGCTCGCCTGGGAACTCGCGGCACGAACACTGATCCTTCTGGGCGTGCCCGTGGTGGACATGGTCAAGACGATAGGAACGCTGGCCGCGCCTGCAGGGCCGGCCTGGCTGTGGTGGCCGGCGGGGCTGGCGGTCCACCTCACTGTCGGAGTGATTGGCGCCATCTTCTATGCCTACTTTGTCTGGGCTCGTTTGACGTGGAAACCCGTGTTCCAAGGGCTGACGTTCGGCGTTGTCGCCGCCTTGCCGGTAATTTTCGCTGTCTACCCTCTACTCCTGGTGATGCACTCCACTGCGACCGTCGTCCACATGAACCTGATGAGTTATACCGACATGATCAGCGGAGCGCAGCGGGTCGAGCTTGTTTTAGGACACGCGATCTACGGGGCAGTTCTTGGCGCGCTCTACACTCGCCCGGTGGGGCGCAGCACTCGCACGCTGCCCGACCTCGACGCGGACATCAATCGCCGCCCCCGCGGTCCGCCAGCCCCGGCCCTGCCGCCGGTGCCGGCAAACGGTTTCATGTTCGCGAGCGGGATCGAGTGCAGTTACCCGACGCTGGAGAACGGGCGATGGCGGCTGGACCAGATGGAGGCCACCGGCCATTACCGGAATTGGCGGGAGGACTTGGCGCTGACCGTCGAGACCGGCGTAACTTTTCTCCGCTACGGCCCACCCCTGCACCTCGTCTGCATCGGACCCGGCCAGTACGACTGGTCATTTATGGATGTCGTCATGCCCGAGTTCCAGAGGCTCGGGCTGACGCCAATTATCGACCTTTGCCATTTTGGCGTTTCGGACTGGCTGGGTGACTTCCAGAACCCAGAGTTTCCGACGGCGATGCGCGACTATTCGAGGGCATTCGGAGAGCGCTATCCTTGGGTGCGCTACTATACGCCCATCAACGAAATGTACGTCTGCGCCAAACTAAGCGCGCTCGAGGGCCTTTGGAACGAGCAGCGGCGTGACGAACGGTCGTTCATGACTGCGGTTCGCCACATGGCCAGGGCTAACGTATTGATCATGCAAACCCTGCTGGAGTTGCGCCCCGACGCGGTGTTCATCAATAGCGAGAGCGGGGAATGCTACCAGGCCTGCTGCCCCGACCCGGAAATCGCACGCCGCGCTGAATTTGAGAACGAGCGCCGATTTCTGGCGCTCGATCTGATCTACGCCCACCCGCTTACAGACTTCATGAAGAAGCACGCTTACGAGAACGGACTTCCACCTGAGGAATACGACTGGTTCATGGCCCAGAAGACGCCGCGGCGCGCAGTCCTCGGAGTGGATTATTATCTCTGGAACGAAAAGCTGATCAACAGCCGCGGCGACGCCGAAGCGCTGGGAGAACTTTTCGGCTGGTTCGTGATCGCGCAGCAGTATTACGAGCGGTACCGCCTGCCGTTGATGCACACGGAGACCAACATCATGGACGCGCGCAAAGGGCCGCATTGGCTCTGGCGGCAGTGGCACAACGTCAAGCTGATACAGAAGGCCGGCGTGCCGGTAGTCGGCTTCACTTGGTACAGCGTCACCGACCAGGTCGATTGGGACATCGCTCAGAGCAGGCCGCTTGGCACGATCAATCCGGTTGGTTTGTTCGACCTCAACCGCGACCCGCGACCCGTGGGCCAGGCCTACAAGCACCTCATTCGCACTTTCAAGGAAGACCCCTGGATCAAAGACTGCCCGTCGATCAAGGCATTGCTCGCATGAACGACCGGACAAGCAGCCGATGATGGGTTTCCTCAGCGCCCACGGATTTGACCCAGGACCAACTCAGCGTCCGGTCCTTGCGGGGGCGGTCACCAGCGTCATCGCCACGTTGCCGGCCGGTGCGCTGTTCGCTGCCGCAGGTTCGTTCGGCGTGCTAACGCGGGACATATTCCAGCTTCCGCCGTCCTTGACTGCGCTCATTTTGGGGGCGGCCTCGATAGGCTCGGGAGCGCTTTATGGGATGCTGTTCCGCCGTGGGGCAAACGATCGCCGCGGCGGTTGGCTGTTTGGGCTCTCTTACGGCTTCGCGCTTTGGATGGCCGCGCCCGTGTTGATCCTACCTCTGGTGGGGCGGCCTGTCATCGCCGCTGGGCTTCCCGCGATGGGTTTCTTGGGCGCATTCCTGCTTTGGGGCGTCTGCGTCGGCGTGTTATTCCCATATGTGCACCGGCCATTGCACGCGGACCTCGACGGGTTGTCGGCTGAATTCTTGGAAAGGCTTGGGCCGGGCGCCGCCGCGCACCGCAACTTGGGCCTACCCGGGTCCGACGCCTGAAACAGTGCGGTCGCGAGAGGCGGCGCTCCCGCCACGAGAGAGCCGCAAATGCTGAACAAACGACCGAATCCCGATGTCACGCCCGGAAGCAGACGTTACG
>JBDSWH010000259.1:0-3091 GCA_039926785.1 Gammaproteobacteria bacterium | reverse complement strand
GATCTCCGCCTCCAGCGCCGCGATCTTCGGCGCCAGAGAGTCCAGCTCGCGCTGATCCTTGTAGCTCAGCTTGCGGGCCTGCCGCGCAGCCTGCTTCCGCTTTTCCGAGGCCGTCACGGGCGGCTCGATGCCCTTTTGGGCGTGGGGATTGTCGGTTTCCGCCAGCGGTCGGCCCTGGCGCAGCCAGTCGGTGTAGCCGCCCACGTAGCGCTCGATGTGACCGTTGGCCTCGAAGGCGAACACGCTGGTGACCACTGAGTCCAGGAACATGCGGTCGTGGCTGACCACGATCAGCGTGCCCTTGTATTCGTCCAGGCGGTCCTCCAGCACCTCAAGCGTTTCCACGTCCAGGTCGTTGGTGGGCTCGTCCAGGATCAGGAAGTTGCTCGGCTTGGTAAACAACCGCGCGAGGATCACCCGGTTGCGCTCGCCACCGGACAGGGATCTCACCGGCGTCATGGCCCGCTTCGCGCTGAACAGGAAGCCACGCAGGTAACCGATGACGTGGCGGTCGTGGCCGTTGATCTTCACGTAGTCGCTGCCGTTGCCCACGATGTAGGCCACGCTTTTCTCCGGGTCCAGCGTCTCCCGCAGCTGGCCGAAGTAACCGATCTCCAGGGCCGTACCCTGTTTCAGGAGGCCTTCCCGCGGCGCGATTTCGCCCAGCAGAATGCGCAGCAGGGTGCTCTTGCCGACGCCGTTGTTGCCGAGCAGGCCGATCCGGTCTCCGCGCATGATCCGGCAGGAGAAATCCTTGATCAGCTCCTCACCCCGGTAACCGTGGGTGATGTGCTTCGCCTCGATCACCTTGCGGCCGGACTGCTCCGCCGATTCGATGGATATCTGGGCCCTGTTGAGAGGCGTCAGCCGGTCCGAGTGTTCCTGGCGCAGGGCTTCGAGCCGACGCACCCGGTTCTGGTTGCGGTGCCGCCGGGCCTTGACGCCCTGCCGGATCCAGATCTCCTCCTCGTCGAGCTTCTTGTCGAACAGCCGGTTGGCCGACTGCTCGTCCTCGAGCATCTTCTCCTTGCGCTCGAGGTATTCGTCGTAGCTCCCCGGGAAGCTGAGCAGCCGGCCCCGGTCGAGTTCGCAGATGCGGGTGGCGAGCTTGTCCAGGAAGGCCCGGTCGTGGGTGATGAAGAGGACGGCGCCCTGCCAGGACCGGATCCGGTTCTCCAGCCACTGGATCGTAATGATGTCCAGGTGGTTGGTCGGTTCGTCGAGGAGCAGCAGGTCGGGTTTGCTGATCAGGGCCTTGGCGAGGCCTACGCGCCGGCGCCAGCCACCGGAGAGTTCGCCGATCGGCTGGTCCGGCGGCAGGGCCATCTCCGTCATCATCAGCTCGACGCGCTGGTCAATGCGCCAGCCATCCAGTTCGTCGATGCGGTGCTGCAGGTCGTCGAGGCGCTTCAGTCCGGCCTTGGCCAGGTTCTGGTGAGCGAGCCGCTCGTACTCGTCCACCAGCGCTTTGAGGTCGGCCAGGCCTTCCGCGACGACGTGTCGCACCGTCTTGTCCAGAGCCTCCGGCAGTTCCTGCTCCAGTGTGCTCATCACCAGGCCGTTCCGGTACTGGATGAGGCCGCTGTCCGGCTGGACGATTCCGGTAATAAGACGGAAGAGGGAGGTCTTGCCCGTGCCGTTCCGCCCGATCAGGCAGACGCGCTCGCCCGGGTCGATTTCGAAACCGACGTGAACCAGCAGCTTCTGCTCGCCGTAGGCGAGCGAAACGTCATCGAGGCGGACGAGGGACATGGGGCGCGGGGGGTGGCTTCCGGAAATGTGGCGCGCATTATACTGACTCGTCCCCAGCCGTCCGGAAGCCATGCCCCTATTCAATCAACGTTCGACTGCGGAGGAGGTCACGGCGGGCCTGGACCTGGCAGGCCACACGGCCCTCGTGACGGGCGCCACCTCTGGGATTGGCCTCGAAACGGCGCGGGTCCTCGCCCTCCGCGGGGCCCACGTGCTGGTCGCCGGGCGGACCCTGGACAAGGCCCGGGCGGCCTGCGCGGCGCTGTCGGGACGGGCCACACCCCTGGCCTGCGAATTGACGGATTTCGACGCCGTGGCCGAGTGTGCCACCCGGGTGAACCAGCTGGGTGTCCCCCTCGACATGCTGATCTGCAATGCGGGCATCATGGCACCGCCGAAGCTGGAACTGGTCCGGGGCCTCGAGAAGCAGTTCGTTGCCAACCACCTGGGACATTTCCTGCTGGTGCGGCGTCTGGTGGATGCCGTCCGAGCCGCGCCAGTTGGCCGGGTGGTGATGGTGAGCAGCAGCGCCCACAAGTGGGCCCCGGCCGGCGGCATCGCCTTCAACAACCTGACGGGCGACAAGGGTTACGACCCGCGGGTGTTCTACGGCCAGTCGAAGCTGGCGAACGCCCTCGTTGCGCGGGAGTTGGCGAAGCGCCTGGCGGGCACGACGACCACCGCCAACGCGGTGCATCCCGGACTGATCATCACCAACATCATCCGCTACATTCCCCGGTGGCAGAGGCTTCTGGCGCCGCTCGTGGGACCATTGCTGCCCTCGCGGATCAAGACGACGGCCCAGGGCGCCGCAACCACCTGTTTCGTGGCTGCCCATCCGGACACAGCCCGGATCAGCGGTCGCTACTTCGCCGACTGCGCGCTGGCGACCCCGGAGCCGAGCATGGAAGACGATGAGTTGTCGGCGCGGCTCTGGGCCGAGTCGGAGAAGCTCGTGAGGTCCTGGTTATGATCCCAGCGCGCTCCGCCCGCGTATTCCTGGCCGTATTCCTGGCCGTATTCCTGGCCGTATTCCTGGGCGTTGCCACGGCGGCACCGGTCCCGGATTCAGCCCGTGTACCCATCGACGTCCGCCGGACCACCCTGATCGTGCGGGATATGGAGAACTCCCTGCGCTTCTACCGGGATGCGCTGGGGCTGAAGGTGGTTTACGACAACGTCATCCGCACGCCGAGGACTGCAACCAGCGACGAGGCTGCCCAACGTTCGCTGCGCCTGGTCTTTGTGCAGGCCAACGACGATTTCATCGGTATCATCGGCCTGATCGAGTACCGCAAGCCGCTGAAACAGCCGCCGGCCGTCCCGCCGGCCGCCTTCA
>JBDSWH010000258.1:0-5225 GCA_039926785.1 Gammaproteobacteria bacterium | reverse complement strand
CCCGGCCCGTGTCCGCGACGAGCATGCGGCACACCACGTACTCGAGGCGCGACATCCAGAGCCGGCAGCGGAAGCGCTCCGTAAGCCAGCCGGCAAGCCCCACGTGGTCCGGGTGCATGTGCGTGCACAGCACGCGAGTAGCCGGTTTACCCCTGAGCGCGGGACTCGCGAAGATCGTGTCCCAGTGCGCCCGGGACTCGTCGGTGGCAACACCGGTGTCCACGACGGTCCATCCATCGCCGTCCTCCAGCAGCCACAGGTTGATCCAGCGGAGTGCAAACGGCAGCGGCATGCGCACCCAGAGCACGCCCGGCGCGATCTCCTTCGTGTCGCCGGCCGCGGGTGGGTCGCCGCACGGGTATTCGAATTTCACGGGTCGATGGTCAGCGCGGCGGCGCCGCCATAAAATCCAGCTTGCCGATCTCCACGCCCAGGTGACGGAGAATCAGGTAGGTCGTGGTGGCGTGGAAGTAGAGGTTTGGCAGGATGAAGTGCTGTAGGTAGTTGATACGTGTAAACGCCCGCTCCTCCTTGCCCATCGGCACCTTCACTTCCTTGTCCGGATCGGCGTCCATCGACGCGGATGGCAGGTCCTTGATTTGGGCACGGGCCTGGGCGATGCGGGCCCGCAACTCGTCGAAGGTCTTCTCGGTGTCCGGAAAGCTCGGTATGGCAACGCCGGCCAGGCGGGACAGTCCCCGCGCGGGAATCTCGGTGGCGAACTGCACCTGCCGCGTCAGCGGCAGCATGTCCGGCGCCATGCGCCAGTTGAGGAAGACGGACTCGTCGACCTTGCGCGCCAGTGCGTGTGCGGCGCCCTTCTGCAGGACGCCGTCGAGGCCCGAAAACATCTGGTCGGTGGCGATCCGGGCAACGGTGGAAATCGAGACAGGCATGGGGACATTCCTTTATTCGTGCGGGGCCAGGGGGAAGTCTCAGGATACGCGGCCCTTGGGCCGACCCCAATCTAGGGCACAATAGCGGGCCTGCCATCCGCCGACTGAATCCATGTCCGCCGACACCCCGCCCACCACCTTTGCCGACCTGGCCCTGCCCGTGCCCCTTATGAAGGCGCTGGCGGACGTCGGCTACGAGTCTCCATCGCCCATCCAGGCGGCGACGATCCCGCCGCTGCTGGCGGGGCAGGACCTGGTGGGCCAGGCCCAGACGGGCACGGGCAAAACCGCGGCCTTCGCGCTGCCGATCCTCGCCCGGCTCGACCTGCAGAAGTTCGGTCCCCAGGCGTTGATCCTGGCCCCCACCCGGGAACTGGCGATCCAGGTGGCGGAGGCCTTCCACAAGTACGCAAAGCACCTGCCCGGCTTCCACGTGCTGCCGATCTACGGCGGGCAGGCCTACGGTCCCCAGCTTGGTGGACTGCGGCGCGGGGCGCACGTTGTTGTCGGCACCCCCGGGCGGGTGATCGACCATCTCAACCGGGGATCACTGGACCTGAAGGGCCTCACGACCCTCGTGCTCGACGAGGGCGACGAGATGCTCCGCATGGGCTTCATCGACGACGTCGAACTCGTGCTTGAGAAGTCGCCGGCCGGCCGACAGGTCGTGCTGTTTTCCGCCACGATGCCCGCCGAAATCCGGCGCATCGCCAAGAAGCACCTGAAGAACCCGGCCGAGATCACGATCAAGAACACCACCTCCACAGTTGCCAACACCCGGCAGCGGTACTGGATGGTCAGCGGCATGCAGAAGCTCGACGCGCTTACCCGCATCCTGGAGGTCGAGCCCTTCGACGGCATGATCATTTTCTCGCGCACCAAGGTGGCCACCGAGGAGATCGCGCAGCGCCTGGAGGCCCGCGGCTTTGCCGCCGCGGCCCTCAACGGCGACATGGTGCAGGCCCAGCGGGAACGAACCATCGCGCGCCTGAAGAGCGGGGACCTGGACATCATCGTGGCCACGGACGTTGCCGCTCGTGGCCTCGACGTGGACCGCATCAGTCATGTGGTCAACTACGACATTCCCTACGACGTGGAGGCCTACATCCACCGCATCGGGCGCACTGGCCGCGCCGGTCGCAAGGGCGAGGCCATCCTGTTTGTCGTCTACCGGGAGCAAGGCATGCTCCGGGCCATCGAGCGCGCCACGAAGCAACCCATCGAGCCCATGAACCTGCCCACCACGGCGGCGGTCAACGACACGCGCATTGCCAGGTTCAAGGAAAAAATAACCAAGGCCCTTGATGGCGCAGACCTCGCCACCTTCCGCAGCGTGATCGAACAGTACGAGCAGGAACACGGTGTGCCCTCGGTGGACATCGCCGCCGCCCTGGCCCGCCTGGCCCAGGGCGACACGCCCCTGCTGGTACCCGACGCACCCAGACCACCGCCGCGGCCCGAGCGCCCCGCCGGAAACCGTCCCGAGCGCGTGCCCTTCCGGAAGCCAGGGCCCGATCTGGGCTCCCCGTTCCAGCGGGCCACGCGACCCGGCGCCCCGCCGTCCCGCCCTCCGGAAGCCGGCGTGGTGCGCTACCGCCTCGCGGTCGGCCACGCCCACGGCGTGAAGCCGGGCAATATCGTGGGCGCCATCGCCAACGAGGCGGGCGTGGACAGCAAGCGCATAGGCCGGGTCGACATCCGGGACGATTTCACCCTGGTGGACCTGCCGTCCGGCATGCCCGACGACGTCCTCCAGCACCTGAAGTCCGTGTGGGTCGTCGGCCAGCAACTCCGCATCGTGGAGGACGGCAAGCCGTTCGAACCGCCCCGGAAAACCGGTAAGCTTGCCCTCGGCGACGAACAACCCCGGACGGCAAAGCCCCCGGCCGGCAAGCCCCGCTTTGCGAAGGCACGAGCCGGCAAGGCCCCGGGCGAGGGACACGCCTTCCCGCCTCGCAAGCCCTTTGCCAAGTCCGCGGGCGGCAAGGGCAAGCTTAAAACCTGACATCACGACCTGACATCACGACCCAACGACAGAGGAAACCAATGAACCATCGTCTTGCCATCGCCGGTTGCACGGCTCTCATGATTATCCTGGCCGGCTGCGACCAGTTCGGCGCCAGAGCGCCCACGGCTGCCGACACCAACGCGGGCTTCGAGGCCTTCGTGAAGGCCGCTGCCCGCAAGCCCGCTGCCGAGCTCACCCCGGACGAGCTCAAGGAAGCGATCAATCAGTACATCGGCATGCAGGTTGCCGCGGAGTCGGCAACACAATCGGGCCTGGAAAAGGAACCAGCCGTCAAAGCCCAGCTCGCGCTGACGCACTCGAACGTCCTCAGTGAGTCACTGCTCCAGCGCTACCTGGAGCAGAATCCCGTTACGGATGCCGACGTCAAGGCTGAGTACGACACGCAGGTCGCTGCCATGCCCCCGGAATATCAGGCCCGGCACATCCTCGTGGACGACAAGAGCCTGGCCGAGGCGATCATCCAGAAGCTCCAGGCGAATGGAGACTTTGCGGCCCTGGCGAAGCAGTATTCGAAGGACGGCTCCGCCCGGAGTGGTGGCGACCTGGGCTGGTTCAACACCCAGACGATGGTCAAGGAATTCGGTGATGCCGTCGCCAAGCTGGAAAAGGGCAAGTTCACGACCACCCCGGTCCAGACCCAGTTTGGCTGGCACGTCATCCTGCTGGAGGACACCCGCTCGGCCCAGCTGCCACCCCTCGACCAGGTCAAGGACCGGGTGAAGCAGCTTGTGCAACGAAAGAAGATTGCGGCTCACCTGCTGGAGTTGCGCAAGGCGTCGAAGATCGATGCGGACAAGCTGACGGCCGCCTTGACCGAATACGCCACCAAGGCGAAGGAAGTGACGGCGGAAACCCCGGTGCCGATCGTACCGCCACCGACCAACGCGGCTCCGGAACCAGCGCCCGCGGCTGCGGAACCAGCGCCCGCCACAACTCCAGCGACGGCGCCCGCAGCGAACTGATCGCGCGATCTCCACGTCGGAGGGGCTTCAGCCGCGGTGGATAATGATCGCGGCTGAAGCCGCTCCTACTTCCCGCGGAGCATTCGGCGGAGCACGTTGTCCTTCGCGACAACGTGGTGCCACAGCGCACCCACCACGTGCAGACCCAGCACCACGGCGCCGATGCGCCAGCAGGTCTCGTGGATCTCCGCGTAGAACTCGTAGGGCGCGTGGGAGCCATCCAGGGCCTGGGGCACCAGGCGAGGCACATGTTCCCAGCCGAAGAAAAAGATCGGGAACTCTCCCTCGTAAGCCGACAGGGCTGCCCACCCGCTCAGGGGAAACGCAAACAGCAGCCCGTAGAGGAAGACGTGGGTCAGCCGGGCCAGCAGGCGCTGGTAGGCAACCAGGCCGGCCGGCAACTCCGGAGTCGGATTCGTGACACGCCAGGTCAGGCGCAGCGTGGCGAGGATCAGGATCAGCAAGCCATTGGTGTGGTGCAGCCGCGAAATCTGCAGCAGCTGCGAGAAATCCGAACTACGGGTGGCTATGAGCTCGTCATAGACCGAATTCATCCAGAAGCCGAGCGGTACCTGGACGGCGATCATCGCCGCGATCAGCCAGTGGAGATTGCGTGAGACGATGCCCCAGGACGTCGAGGTATTACGAATCATCCGGGTAGGAGCACCTTCAGGCGCGATCACCAGGGGGATTGGCCAGCGCGCCTGAAGGCGCTCCTACAGTGGAGGACGCTTCCACAGCAGTCAGCCGGTCGATGACCTCCAGCAGGGCGTCGGGAGGCTGGGCGCCCGAGACGGCGTACTGGCCGTTGAAGATGAAGAACGGCACGCCGGTGACTCCCAGCTGTCGGGCTTCCTCGATGAGGCCCTGCACCCGGTCCTCGTCGGTGCCCGCCCGGAGGCCGGCCTCGACCTCCACGGGGTCCATGCCCACCTCGCCCGCGACCCGGGCCAGGACCGCCGGGTCACCCAGGTCCTCGGACCGGCTGTGGTGGGCCGCGAAAAGCTTCTCCGCCACGGCGTTCTGGTCCACGTCGGGGCGTTCGCCCGCCCAGTAGAGCAGCACGTGGGCCGACAGCGTGTTGGGCGACCGGGCCCCCGGCCCGGCCTCGAATTGCAGGCCCTCGGCCGCCGCCGTCTGGCGCATGCCGTCCATGATCGTGCGGGCACGCTCCGGCCCGAAAATGGCCGCGTAGTGGGCCTGCCGGTCCTTGCCTTCCCGCGGCATATCGGGGCTCAGCTGGTAGGGCAGCCAGGTCAGACGGGCAGGCAGGTCCGGTCGGGCGGCCAGCGCCCGCTCGAGCCGGCGCTTGCCCACATAACACCAGGGGCACACCAG
>JBDSWH010000257.1:0-3944 GCA_039926785.1 Gammaproteobacteria bacterium | reverse complement strand
CGTAGCCCGGACGGGGTAGCGTTGGCCCGCTACCAATAAAGGCATGCCCGCCGCCCTGTGGGGGGAGGTTACTGGCCCCGGGACTTGCCTTCGCACCCTGGGAACGCACAGCCAGTTCGCCTTGGTTTTGGCCACCACTCTGTCCTGATCGACCTGAATGGTCCGGACACCCGTTTTTTTTGGAGGATCGTCGCAATGAGGAAGTTACTGGTCGCGGGCATCGTCGCCGCGGGCTCACTGGGTCTGTCTGTGCAGGCCACTGCCGTCACCACGGTGTACGAAATCGACGGCACTTTTGCCAACACCGAGGGAAGCTGCACCCAGATCACCTTCCAGCTCGGCGGTGGAGACTGCACGTTCGGCCGCAACCGGCCGGCGGCCTCTACGGGCTGGTTCGGACCCCTCTTCGGGGGCGGTCACTACCAGCAGGACGGGGTCAAGGACCAGACGACCTATGTCCCGACCAACGGGGCCTACAACGCCGTCTCGGATAGCTTCACGCCCGCGGTCGACGACGGCAAGTACGCGGCCCCGGTCAGCGGCACCTTCTCCATCGACGACAATGGCACGGCTGGCGATGCAACAGACGACCGCATCAGCGCGAATTTCACGATCGGCAACATGGCCCGTAACGTTGCCACGGGCCAGGCCACCCGGGCGGTCCAGCGCTGGTCCACCATGGACCATGTCATGCTCCCCACCGCCGTCAATGCCACTGTCGCCAACGGCGCGGGTGGCGTGGATTACGTCATCGGCAGCCGGGGCTTCCCGGCGCCGTTGTGCAACGAAAGTGACAGCACGGACTGCTTCCCCTCCCAGAACGCGTCGTCCGTCTTCACGGATTACGACAGCAACGATCAGGCCCGCAGCCTCTGGAACCAGATTAGCGCCGGCGGCATCGGCATTGAACGGGGCGGCCTGCTGGGCGACCCGGCCTTCGTGGCGGTGCAGCCGCCGCCCAGCCCGCCCACCGGCAACTTGGGCGCCACGTCCACGGCCACCTTTACCGGCTACACCTGCAGCCAAAACAACGGTTCGGTCAATGACTGCCTGGTCAGCAACATTGTGTGGGGCGCGGGCGAGCCGGCCGGCTTCGACAACATGATCATGAAGATCTCCACCAATGCAGCCGGCGCCATCACGAGTGCGCTGGTCTACTGGACCGAGGAGTACTTCATCGGCGCCTTCGGCCCCCCGCCCAACTACGACAATTCCTGGCAGGGCGGCACCTTCATGTTCACCGGCGTGGAGCAGAGCCAGGCACCCACGGCCAGGGATTTCGCCGCCACGGTGATCGAGGACAGCACGACCAATAGCCTGGACACGGTGATCAACTCCGTGAACTTCGCGGGCGCCGTCACTATCACCATCGTGACGCCGCCGGCGAACGGTACCGCCACCGTGAATGGCAACCAGACGATCAACTACAACGCCTCCGGCGTCGCCGCGGGTACCGAGACGATCGTCTACGAGGCCACGGATGGCGTCAACACCGACCAGGGCACCATCACCGTCACCGTCGCGGCGGACGTGGACCCGGTAGCGCCGGACGGCCCGATCACCATCTCCACCCAGGGTGCGGCGCCGGGCGCCACCACTGTGGGTACCGTCAACGTCGCCACCCTGGCGTCGTTTTCAGCGGGCAACGGGCCGGCCGTGGTGACCATCACGACGCCGCCGAGCGCTGGTAACGGCACCGCGGAGGTCACGGGCGGCACCACGATACGGTTTACCCCGGCCGCCACGTTCTTCACGGGAACCGACACGATCGGCTACACGCTGACGGACAGCGACGGCGACACCGACACCGGCGTCATCACCGTCACCGTGGCCGACGTGAGCCCGGTACTGGCGGACGGCGCCATCACGACCGACCAGGACACCGCCAGTCCGTCGCTGGCGCTCGGCATCACGCCAGGCAACGGCTCGGTGGGTCAGCACACGCTGACCGTCAGCACGGCCGCCACCAGCGGCACCTGCTCGATCGCCGGAACGGCACTTACCTACACGCCGGACTCGGGCTTCTTCGGCACCGACAGCTGCGTGGTGACCATCACGGATGGCGACGGGGACGCGGACACCGGCGCCTTCAGCGTCACCGTCAATGAGGTCGACAACGCGCTGAACCTGCCAGGCGGCGGCAGCGCCGTCGACCTTTGGAGCCTGTCGCTCCTCGGCGCCCTTCCGCTGCTGCGGCGTCGTCGCCAGGCCCAACACCCGGCCTGACGCCATCCAGCAGACGCGCCCACAACAAAGGCCCCGCCAAACGGCGGGGCCTTTTTTTCTGGCAGCGGGTCCCGTGTAAAGAGGGGCGGAAATGCGCAGCTTCAACACCCCCCATGTCCCGGTCACCGAACCCTCCGCCTGGGTGGTTCGCCATGCGGGCTTGGTCCCGGCCGTTGGCCCGGTACTGGACGTCGCCTGCGGTAACGGGCGGCACGCCCGCTATTTCGCCGCCCGCGGCCACCCGGTGGCAGCCGTGGACATCGATACGGTCGGGGTGGCCGACCTGGCGGACCAGCCCGGCGTCCTGGTGCTCCAAGCCGACCTGGAGCATGGTTCGTGGCCCTTCGCACCAGGAGGCTTCGCCGGCATCGTGATCACCAACTACCTGCACCGCCCGCATTTTCCGGTTGTGCCGGGCACGCTGCGACAGGGCGGCGTGCTGATCTTCGAGACGTTTGCCGGAGGCAATGAGCAGTTCGGCCGCCCCCGCAATCCCGACTTTCTCCTGGCGGCCGGTGAATTGCTGGCGGTCTTCAGCCCGTTACTGCAGATCGTCGCCTACGAACACGGCATCGAGTACTCGCCGCGGCCCGCCGTGCGCCAGCGACTCGTTGCCATCCGGCAGTCGGCACCGGTCGCACTGCTAGGGCCGGCCGGCAATGACCCCTCCGTGCAGGATGACGCCCTCCGTGGGCTTTGAGGTCCACAGCTGTTCGGCAAAGCGCGGTATGGCCATCGCGGCGATGGGAAAGCACTCCACGAGTTGGGATGGCCGGGCGGGAATCCCGTCGAGCGCATAGCAGAAGAACTCCATGCCCTTGCGATCCACCGTATTCCAGAACCCGCGAATCGACTTCTCACTGGAGGACACCGAGCCATCCGTATTGAAGTAGGTGTCGAACCGCACCTCGCCACCCGGGGTCTCCATCCGGTAGCGGGTGGTGTTGGTCATGAGGTGGTTGTAGAAGCTGGGGTAGCGCTCGGCCAGGGGTTTCGTCGGGTCAACCTTCTGCTCGACAGTGGCAGATACGGGCCTGGGCCAGTCGGCCCCTCCGGTCTCCAGCAGCATGAACGACAGAAGAGCGGTCCGGTCCGACTCTGGCACGGGCTCAGGAATCATCATGCGCGTCCCCGGAATCAGCTTTTCCGGGCCGGCCAGGAAGTCCCAGAGGTGCGCCACATCCCATTCGAATCCAGCTGCCTTGAGTGCGTCAGAGGATGCAAACTCGGCCCCCGTGCCCGTCTTCCGGCCCACCAGACCCCAGAGGTTCGGGCCCACCAGGTTGCTGCCGCCCTCCGCGAGCGTGTGACAGGCGCTGCAGCGCTGCAGAAATGCGGTTCGACCCTTCGGGAAGTCGGCTGCCACCAGCTGGGCACGAGTGGGACCGGGGTTCGGCTCGGCGCCGGGCGCCGGGCCTGCGCCCAGCAGTCCACCAAGCACCACCAGGGCAATGAATTCGCGTGGCATGGCGGGAAATCCGTTGACTGAACCCGACCGTATTATCCATCCGCGGGCCCGGCATCGCCAGTCTCCGAATCAGCGCGGGCCACGCTCCGCGGACCGGCTCGGCGCGGACTGGGGGGCCTTTGCACACACTCCACTGATGCGTTCGGTCAGCAGTGCCGGCTCGCCCAGCAGGTAACCCTGGGCCCACGTGATACCAAGCTTGCTCAGAAGGCTGAGCGTCGCATCGGTCTCGACGAACTCCGCCACCGTT
>JBDSWH010000256.1:0-5784 GCA_039926785.1 Gammaproteobacteria bacterium | reverse complement strand
CGGCCGACTGGTGGCCGACTTGCGGCTCGAGCATCCGTCAGTGAACGTCACTTCGACGCAGGCCAGCGCCGAAAACAGCGACGCTGTCGACCTGAAGAGCCGGGGGTGGCAACGGCTGCTTGAGGTGTATCCGCTGAAGATCAACCGGGCGGTTGTCACTGGTGGCACCCTCGAGTACCGGGACGTCGACTCTGGTCGTACCTTGGCGCTCGATCACGTGGCGTTCTCGGCGAGCAACATCCGCCACGTCGATGGCCGGGTTCTCCGTTACCCCTCCCCGTTCCGTTTGACGGCAGGGGTATTCGGCAAGGGTCGACTCGATGTGACTGGCCATGCAGACTTTCTGCTTCGCCCCCACGCGGCAATCTATGCCCTGGCGGAACTTGTCGACGCGCCCCTGGGCCAGTTCGGGCCAATCGTCGACGACTACCGGCTGAAACTGGATGGCGGCACCCTGGGACTGAAGGGCCAGGTGGAACTGCGGCCCGAGGCCTATATCGCGAACCTGCAACACGTCACGGTCGACGGGCTGAAACTGGACGTCCTGGGCGGACAACCTACCGCCGACAGCACGCGCGCGGCGCAGCGCGTGGTCTCCGCGGCGAAGGCGGTAGACCGTGCCCCGGAGATACGGCTGCGCCTGCAATCTCTCCGCGTTAGGGGTGACTTGGGCTATGTGTTGCTGAAGGAGCCGGAGTTCCGCGTGTACCTGAAAGAGGCAGACCTGAAGGTCTCGAACTGGAGCAACCGCGCGTGGCAGGGCGACACAAACGTGGCGTTGACCGGGCTGTTCATGGGCAGCGGCCGGGCCCGAATGCAAGGCGTGTGGCATCCGGGCCCGGGGGCCGCCAACTTCGCCGTGGATGCCCGCGTTGTGGATACCCGATTGTCCGACCTCAATGACTTGCTGCGCCACTACGGACGACTGGATGTGAGTGACGGACGTGTCTCCGTCTATACCCAGGTGTATGCCCGTGACGGCGCCTTGCGCGGCTACGTGAAGCCCCTGTTCCGGGACGTTGACGTGCTGACGCCGGAGGACTCCGGCGATTCGCCATTGCACCGCTTCTACGAATTCGTGGTCGAGAAAGTCGCCGGGTTACTGGAGAACGACCAGCGTGAAGAAGTCGCCAGCGTCGCCGACCTGTCCGGCGACCTGTCCGATCCGGACATCTCTGCGTGGCAGGTTGTCGGCAACCTGCTGAAGAACGCTTTTATCGATGCGATCCTGCCGGGCTTTGACCGGGAGCGCGACCGCAAGGTCACCAAGACCGGGAAATAGTCCGGCCCTCAACTGCGGCGGGCCGAGGCTTTCTTCTTCATCGGCTCCGCGCCAGTTGCCGACTTGCCAGCGAGACTTTTCTTCAGCAACGCCGTGAAGTCCACCACATTGCTGGCCGCTTTCGCTTGCGCGTCGACGTCCCGGGCTTCTTCCCTGGCCGGTCGTGCCTTGGCACCACCTTTCTGGCGCGCAATCTGGGCATTGATGATCTTCCGCAACCGGGCCCGAAAATCATCCTGGTAGTCGTCGGGCTTCCAGTCCGACGACATGGATTCAATGAGTTTCTGGGCCATCTCCAGTTCGCGTTCGGAAATCCGGTGCGCGGAAGCGCGGCCGGCGGGGAAATGGTATTCGGTCGCGGGGATGAGTTCTTGCGGGAACCGCATCAACAGCAGGATGAGGGCATCCCCATGGGGCTTCAAGGCCGCCAGGTACTGCCTCGTCCGAATGACGACTCGCGCAATCCCCACCTTGCCGGCCTTGCGCAGGGTTTCCCTGAGCAACACATACCCTTTTTCGGCCTTGCGCCCGGGCACGAGGAAGTAGGGCCGCTCGAAATATCGGGGATCAATCTGCTCGGCGTCGACGAAAGTCTCAATCTCTACGGTCTCCGTCGCCTCGGGCGCCGCCTTGCGAAGGTCTTCTTCGTCGATGACCACGTAGCTGCCCTTGGCGTATTCGAAGGCCTTCACAATTTCCTTCCACGCCACCTCCTCCCCCGTCTCGGAGTTCACCCGCTCATAGCGGATGGGTGCCTTGTCGCGGCTATCAAGCATCCGGAAATGCAGGTCGACGGAGCGCTCGCCCGGGAAGAGCTGCACCGGAACGTTCAGCAGTCCAAACGATATACTGCCGTTCCAGATGGCCCGAGGCCCGGCCGGGCTACTTCTTCTTGATTTCGTCTTCGGTTTTTTGGATGGCATCCCGATGCTCCGGCGTGTCGTAGACCAAATTAGAGGACGGGCATTGCCCGGCGAAAATCCGCAGGCAATCGTCCTACACCCCCGTCAGCGCTCGCCCGGATTGGCTGGCTGTGCGGAGACCAGGTGGCGCATCGAGCCATAAGTACGGGCAAACACCCAGGTGAACTCGGCACCCAGCAGGAAGATCTGCGCGGAGTAGTACACCCAGGCAAATACAATAATGAGCGCGCCGGCCGCGCCATACGCCGAGGCGAGTGCGCTCTTGCCGATATACAGGCCAATAAGGATGCGGCCGATCGTGAATAGGGCAGCAGTTACCGTCGCCCCGAGCCAGACGTCCCGCCAATGGATTTTCACCCGGGGCATCAGCTTGTAGATCATGGCAAAGGCACCCGTCGTCACTGCAAACCCGACCACGGCATTGATCGCCTGGGCAGTCATCTCCCAGCCAATGAAGGCGCCCTGCCACCACTTGCCGAGGGCCGAGATTGCCGCACTGATCACCAGGCTGACGATCAGCAGAAAGGCAATGCCCAGGATCATTCCGAACGACACCAGGCGGCCACGCACAAGTGCGATCAGTCCGCCGGAACGGTCACGCGCCGGCGCTCGCCAGATCCGGTCCAGCGCGTCCTGGAGTTCGCCAAAGACACTCGTCGCTCCGACCAGCAGCAGTACTGCGCCGATCAGCGTGGCCGAGATGCCCTTGGCCGGTTCCGAGATGTTGGCCAGGACTTTTTCGATGACAGCCGCCGCGTCGGGACCCATCAGGTGGCTCAACTGCCAAAAGATTTCGCCGCGCACCGCCTCCGGGCCGAACGCCAGCCCCGCCACCGAAATGACAATGAGCAGGGTGGGCGCCAGGGAAAACACGGTGTAGTACGATAGCGCCGCGCCCATGCTGGGCGCGTAGTCGTCCACCCAGGCGGAGATCGACGCCTTCACAAGGCTCCAGGCTGCCTTCAGGGTTGGCGGGTAACGATGTTGCGTGACCATGGCACGTGATGTTGCCATTCTCGCGGGCAGAAGAAAAAGGGCGCCAGTCAGCGCCCCTGCAGAGTACGTGTAGGAGCCATGCCTACACGGCGGGTCAGTCCGAGGCTCTGGCCTCCCGGGAAGCCAGCGTGTGCATGACGCCGGGAACGCAATCCGCCAGCTCCCGGGCCAGGCCGCCAACGGGACCCAGCCGCTCCGCGAGGACATCAAACGCCCGGGTCTGAAGTGCCAGGCCCCACACGGCGGCCTGCTCCAGCGTACAACCCCGGGCGATCAGGCCCGTAACGACGCCGCTGAGCACATCGGCCGCGCCGGGCAGCGCCAGCGCTGCACCGGCAGCCAGTTGCGTCCAGACCCGGCCGTCGGGCGTGGCGACGTGGGCAACCGGACTCTTGAGCAGCACGACGACCCGCCAGTGTCGGGCGGCCTTCGCGGCCGCACGCGGCCCATCCGCGAGGACCTGTGCTTCGGAAAGGCCCGTCAACTGCGCCAGCTCTACAGCGTCTGCCGTAATGAGTACCGGACCCGCGGCAAACCGGTCCCACGGCACGGTCTCGTTCTCCATAGCGTGGATGGCCCCGGCGGCCAGCTGCAACGGCGCGCGGGGATAGCGGGCGCGAACGCCCTGCACGAGCCGTGCGGTCGTATCGTCGTCCTGCATTCCCGGACCGACCAGCACCGTGTCGAAATCCCAGCTCGCCGCGCCCGGTGGCAGCCGCGTGAGGCCACCGCGGGGTGTCTCGCGCAAGCCGAGGATCCGGCCCTCGGGCACAGCCAGCGCCACCGTGGGCGCCACGCTGCGGCCCGTGGCGATACTGAGCGGGCCCGCACCGGCTCGCAGAGCAGAGACCGCCGATAATATGGCGGCGCCGGGCATGAGCGCGGAGCCCGCGACCACGAGCGTGCGCCGCAGGTTGGACGGTCGGGACACGGCCTCGGCGGGCGGCAGTGGCCACTCCACCAGCAATCGCGGGGTGATCTCTCGCAAGCCTTCCCGCGGAGTGAGCCGCGGCGTGAAGATTCGGGTCATGAAACGGTCAGTACCTTGAAGAGCGCCGGGTTGGTGGAGTGCAGGCGGTATTGCCCCCCGTCACTTGGGCCAGCACACCTTGTAGTCACTCGCCTGCCACGGCGTTATTGGCGGCGCGTCGATACCCGGCGCCAGCATGAGCGTAGCGACTGACGCCCGACCTGCGCGTGGAATGGACCTGATCTTGCTATCCAGCTGAGAGCGGCGGAACGCGACGCCGTAGCGGTTGACGCCGTCCGTCCAGCAGAGGTAGTACTTTCCGTTGTCGATGGGGTGCCTGACAATCTCGCTCTGCGGCAAGCGCACGAGAACGGCTTCATTCAGCCAGTTGCTCGTGGCGGGGGCGGCGACGGTGGCAGTGGCAAAACCGAGGCACAGCCCCAGCAGGGTATCGCGGATCTGCATGAAGTTCTTTCCATCCGTGGAGGCAACAGCGGGCAAGGAAACCGGACAGGGGTTGGGCGCGCAACGCCTGTTCATGAATTGTTCAGCGTACTGGCGGCCTTCTGCGTGTGGACGTAGGACAACACCGACTCGAACTTGCTCGTTCCACCCGCATCCGGGCTGACGCTGCCCGGCGACACTGGCAGCGGGTTGATTTCTGTTGACTCCTAGACCGCGCTTGGTTTTAGTGACGACATCGAACATCAGTGAGGGAGAAGTGCATGAGTAAGTACACAGGAATCGCCAAGGGGACAGGAATCGCTTTGACATGGGCGGCTCTTGCCATGATGGGGGTGATGGCCACCGGCTGCGAGAAGAAGGGTCCGGTCGAGCAGGCGGGAGAGGAAGTCGACGAGGCCATGGACACCATGAAGAACGGCAAGGAGTCGACGGCCAGCAAACTCGATGATGCCGTCGACGAGCTGAAAGACTAAGTAAAGCGACGTCACAATAAACAAGTCGACGTGACAATAATGCATCCGACGTAAGCGCCATCCCACGGCGGAACCCACCTTGCGGACCAACCGGAGGTGGGTTCTGCCGGACAGGGCGAAGCGGGTCACTGCCTCACTCTGGAGGCATGACAATATCCCTCCCCGAACTACAGCGCGCACTTCGCGTAACTATCACGACCCTCGCCCTCGCAGGGATCACCTGCAGCCCCTCCTTCGCGGCGCCGGCCTTCGTCCAGCTCAACTACGGGACGGAATCACCGGCGCGCTCCGTGGCGGTGACGATGGCCAAACCACAGGGGGCGGGCAACCTCAATGTGGTCGCCGTTGGCTGGTACAACAGTACCTCCTCGGTAGTGTCGGTCGCCGACTCGGCCGGTAATGCCTATCGCCAGGCCAGCCCGCCCACCATCCTGTCCGGGGTGGCCACGCAGGTCATCTACTATGCCGAGAACATCCGTGCTGTGGCCGCCGGCGCCAATACGGTGACGGTGATCCTCACGGCCGATGCGCAGTATGTTGACGTGCGGGTGGCTGAATACAGCGGGCTTGCGACGTCCGGCGCACTGGACCGCATTGCTGGCGGAACCGGCACGGGCGCGCTGACCACCAGCGGACAGATCGTCACCACAAACGCCAATGACCTGCTGATCGGCA
>JBDSWH010000255.1:0-6084 GCA_039926785.1 Gammaproteobacteria bacterium | reverse complement strand
TCCCGCCCTCTGCACGTGGGGCGATCTGTCCATCTGGAAGTCCGGATCGGTGAACCCGCGTTGCAGGTCCACGACGATGACTGCGGGGCGGTCACCAAAGCCGATGGAATGCGCGCCATAGCCCGCCGCGGTAAAACCGTCCGACATGAGGCGGATCCTTAACGGCACAAGTGTCTGCTATCTTGCCCCCAACTTGCGTTCAGTCGGAAGCAATCCTGATGAGCACCAGCACCACCCCGACCGCGCACCAGAGCGCGGGCGAGAGCACGCACGAGAAGAAAACCTTCTACGCCACCTACGACTGGGCGAAAAGCTGGCAAGACCTGCCGTGGGCCCACAATGAGCCGACGATGTTCCTCGCCGAGATCTGTGAACGACGGAAACCCGGCCGGGTGCTGGATATCGGTTGCGGAGCCGGCACGGATTCCGTGTACCTCGCCAAGAAGGGCTGGGACGTCACGTCCCTGGATTTCATGCCGAAGGCGCTGGAGTTCACCCAGAACCGGGCGAAGGAGGCGGGCGTATCGGTGCGGCCCGTGGAGGCGGACATCACCGAGTGGGTGGTGCCGGACCCGTTCGACCTGGTGCTCGACCACGGCCTGCTCCACAACATGGACCCCGTCCGTTACCCGGCCTACCGGCAACGGGTGCTGAAGGCCATCGCGGACGACGGCGACTTCGTATTGCTCCACTGGCACCCCCGGTATCCCGGCCAGCCGAGTGGCCGCATGGGGCCGCTCCGCGTCAGCCGGAAGGAAATCCTGAAGTTCTTCGCGCCCGAGTTGCAGGAGCGCTACTTCGCCCGTGAGGAATTCGAAGACCTGCCGGATCTGGTCGGCGGCGGCATGTCCCAGGCCTACTTCTGGCTGCGCCGGAACCGGGCCCATTCGCACCCGCAGATACTGGTCGACCAGGTGCGCGCCACGTTCCGGCGCAATCGGGTGGAGGTGGACGCCGTCCTGGCGGCCGCTGGAGACACCCCGGTGAAGGCCAAGGTCGCCGCCACGGACCTGCTGGCCATACTGGTGGGTCCCGGTCGCTTCGGCATCGCCGACGTGCCGGTAAGCCCCGGCGACGCGGACACCCTGTTGAACGACTGGGCGACCGGGGCGGGCATGAACCCGCGAACCGTGGCCAACCTGTTCGCCCTGTTCACCTCTACGGAACACGGCGACTTGTGTGGGGCGGTGCCCAAGTGCGGTCAGTGCGAAGTGCGGATCTGCAAGCGGCTCCGTTACCGCTAGGCCTCGCTAGCGGAGCGTGGCGACTTGCAGCCGGCCGGCGCTGACGGCGCTGGCCCGGTCGAACGCCAGTGCGGCGTCGCTGTCCCGGCCCAGTTCCCGGTAGCGCAGGGCCAGCTGCTGCCAGGCCTCTGCAGCCCCCCACGCCGCAAAGCGTGAGTCAACCGGCCCCGTAGTGGCGAACAGCCCTGCGGCGCGTTCCAGCTTGAGCAGCGCCCGGCTCCGATCCCCGCCGAACAGGCGGGGCGTGGCCCAGTCGGCCAGGCCATCCTGCATCACGACCCAGGGGTTGTCCGGCGCCAGGCGCCGGGCCTCGTTCATCTGCCGACGCGCCTCGAGACCGCGGGTCATCGTTGTCAGGACGTCGTAGAACGTACTCATACCGTAGCAGGAGCCCAACAGGGCCCGGGCCTCGGCATACGCCGGCCGTTGTGCCACGACCACGCGAAGCTCGGTGATACAGTCTTCCAGGTAGCCGCGCGCGGCAGTCCGGTCCCCCACTGAGGCCAGCGCCTGGCGGAAGCGGGCGTAGGCAGCGTAGTAGGCGGCGCTGGCCGGATCCGCATCACGGTCTCCCGTGCTGGCGAGTATCAGCAGGTCGGCCCGGGCAGACTCGATGACCGCCAGGTCGCTGTCCCGGTAGCCCAGTTCGATGCGGGTGCGGGGTCCGTCCAGTGGGTCTGCGCCGGCGCGGGCGGGACTGGTGACCAGGACGGAAATCGCGAGCACCAGGGCCCCCAGGCCGCTGGATCCACAGGGCCTTGGCCGGCGAAGGTGTGGTGTGAGGCGTTTTGCCACGGCGCGAGTCCCCTGTCCTGGTGCATGGTCTGTCCGGCGTTTACCCCCGGTTATTACCGGGTGGGTGGCCGGTACTGGCTTGTAGCGAAGGTTTTCGCACCGTGGCCATAAACGGTTTCAAGGACCTCCGTCGGGCTGTTTTATGACCATCGGCGGGGACCTCCGGGTGGGGAACGAGTTAGCATTGGCGGCTATACAGTCGCCTTAATAGTCGGGAGAACGAGCATGTTCATCAATTTCTGGTACCCCATCGGCCTCGCCACGGAAATCACCGGCGACAAGCCTTTCCGGGCACAGGTCTTCGGCCTGCCGTTCGTGGCCTTTCGGGATGAGGCGGGCGCGGCCCATGTCGTGTCGGACACCTGCGTCCATCGCGGCGGGTCCCTGAGCCGAGGCTCGATCAAGGGTGGCAGGGTCGTGTGCCCCTATCACGGCTGGGCCTACGGCGGCGACGGCAAGTGCACCCTGGTGCCGTCGCTGGGCGATGCCGGCAAGATTCCGGCCCGTGCCAAGGTCGATGCCTATCCCGTGCAGGAGAAGTACGGCCTGGTCTTTGCCTTCCTGGGCGACTTGCCGGAAGCGGAGCGGCCTCCGTTGTATGACGTGCCCGAGTACGACCAGCCCGGCTGGAAGTCCCAGACCTACGTCCTGAACCTGAATGCCTACTACCAGCGGTCCATGGAAAACGGCATGGACCCCATCCACAACGAGTTCGTCCACCCGCTGCAGGGCGCGCCGAAGATGGATCTGGACATCCAGCGCAACACGACGCCGATGACGGACATCCCCTGGGGCGCCAAGTTCTTCCTGCCCTTTGGCGAGAAGAAGGAAAACACCACCCTGGCCAACGACCGGACGGGCAGCCGCACCGGCGCCGCCGGGTCCTGGTACCAGGGGCCCAACCAGCTGGTGACCTGGATCGAATTGACCGCCACCAATGCGTTCCACCAGTATTTGTTCGAGCAACCCATCGACGAGAACCACACGCGGATCTTCTTCCTGAACCTGCGCAACTGGCTGATGGAAGACAAGCACGACCAGCGCGTCGAGGACCTCACGCTGCGCGTTGTCCACGAGGACATTGCGCTCCTCGAGAATCTCAATCCGGTGCGGACGCCCGACACCAACAACAAGGAAATCCTGTTGCCCAGCGATCACGCCGTGTTCCGCTATCGGGAGCACTGCAAGGAATGGGAGAGCCGGGGCTGGCGCATCGACATGAAGTCGCTGCGGGGCAAGCAGGGCGACGTGGCCTATGCCATCCCGTGCCCCGCGCGCCGGGACACCGGCAATTGGGTACTGGACACCGTGCCACTGCTGCCCGCCGCGAGTGCGGCGCAAAAGGCCGCGCGCTCGGCCTAGGACGCCCGCAGCGCCGGCGACGGTGAACAGCGGACCCAATCCCCCTGGGCCGGACCGGGTCGAACACCAGGCCCAGCCGCGCCGGCGGACTAGGACCGTAATGCCGACCAGCCGTCGGGTGCCGCAGCGGTGCTCCATGTCACGTACCGTCCCTGTTCAAATGCCGCTCCCACTGGCTAAAGCATCTTTCGTGCCACCGGTGCCGGGTCGGGAATTCCGCAAAAAAGCCTGAAAACTGAAGTCTTTCCGTGGCCCAGGCACTGTACTTGGCCGCGCGGCGGGCCACGATTGTGCAGGAGCCCCGCGGGTTGGCGCCGATCTGGTGCCAGTCAGGCCACGGGCCCGGCGATGCGCTAGGGCCCGTAGTTGATAACCCGACGGGGTGCGATGCGAAACAGGACTCGCACGTCACCAGGCTGATGCAGGGGGTACTTGTCCACCCCGAGGTACAGCTTCGCCAGCTGGTCGATATGGGCATCCGCACCATCCTCCGTCTCCGCGATCACCTCGCCGCGGACCTCAATCCAGTAATAGACGTTGGCCGTATCCACCGCGAGCACCGTCAGCGGCCTGCGGGCGTGCAGATTGTCGTACTTGGCCCGCCGCTTCTCGGTGTTGACCAGGATGTGTTGGCCGTCGTAACTGCACCAGACCGGCTGCACCTGGAGCCGGCCCGACTTCAACTGGGTGGCCAGACTGACGACGATCGGCTGATCGAGGAGGGCGCGGTGGGAGTCCGGAATGACGTCGATACGCGAAGTGTTCATGGCGTTTCTCCTGCTTGCTGATGCTCGATGCAACGACCCGATTGTCCGGGAAGTACCCGATTTGCCTGCCAGAAAAGGCCCCGGCATTACAAGGGGCACGTGCCGCCCTTGAAATAAAGGCTTGCGGCGAGCATCAGCACACTCTATGTTCCTGCGCCGGAACCAGCAATTTTGCTGTGGGCCGCGGTTAATTCTTCAACTCCAGGGAGTATTTCAAGCATGGCCAAGAACGGTGGCGCGCCGACCAAGTCGGATATCCTGAATCACATTGCGAAGGAGACGGGTCTTTCCCGGAAGGACGCCAGCGCGGTGCTGGATGCCGTTGGCGGCATCATCCGCAAGAGCCTGCGTGGCGGTGGCCTGTTCACCCTGCCTGGCCTGATGAAGCTCAAGGTCGTCAAGAAGCCTGCCACCAAGGAGCGGGTAGGCACCAACCCCTTCACGGGCGAGAAGATGACCTTCAAGGCCAAGCCAGCCTCCAAGAAGGTCCGTGTGCTGCCCCTCAAGGGGCTCAAGGCGATGGTCAACTAACACCGCAGCCGGGCTTCAAATATCCGGCCCGGAGCGGCTTGATGCGGCTCCGGGCCATTTTTTACGGTGCCTCTCAGACGAGCGTGTGGAAGACTTTCTGCACGTCCTCGTCCTGCTCCAGCTTGTCGATGAGTTCCAGCACTTCCTTGGCGTGGTCCTCGGGCAGTTCCATGGGCGTGGTACAGATGTATTCCTGTTCGGCTGACAGCGGAGTGATCCCGCGGTCCTCAAGTGCCTTCTGCAGCTGGCCGAAATCGGCAAAGGTGCAGCGGACGACCAGCTGGGGCTCGCCTTTGTCGCCACTGCTCTCGCCCATTTCGTCCAGGCCGTGGTCAATCAGGTAGAGTTCCAGATCGTCCTGGTCGATGCCCACCGGATCGAGACGGAAGACACCCATCCGGCGGAACATGAAGCTCACGCTGCCGGTGGTGGCGAAGTTGCCGCCGTTCTTGTTGAAGGCGTTGCGCACATTGCCGACGGTCCGCGTGGGGTTATCGGTCGCAGTCTGGACGAGGACCGCGATGCCGTGCGGCGCGTATCCCTCGTAGATGACTTCCTCGTAGTTCGCGACGTCCTTGCCCGAGGCGCGCTTGATGGCAGCCTCCACCTTGTCCTTGGGCATGTTGACCGAGCGGGCGTTCTGGATGACCCGGCGGAGGGTGGGGTTGTTGTCCGGATCCGGCCCCGCCGCCTTGACCGCGATGGTGATGTCCTTGCCGATCCGCGTGAACTGCTTGGCCATGCGGTTCCAGCGCGCGAACATCACGTGTTTTCTGGTTTCGAATATGCGTCCCATGAGCTAATTGTGTCAGATGTTGAGCTATCAGCACGACTACCACGCCGGCAATCACGCCGATGTCCTGAAGCACGCGGTTCTTGCACTGGTGATCCGCGCCTTGCAGAAGAAGGACACGCCATTGCGGGTGCTTGACGCCCATGCGGGCTCCGGCATCTATGACTTGCGAAGTCACGAAGCGCGAAAGAACGAGGAGTTCCGTGGCGGGATCCGGCGTGCGCTGTCGGCACCGTCCGCGCCGGCGGAACTGCAGGACTACCTGGCCGCGGTACGCGCGCTGAACAAGACCGAAGCGGGCCCGGACATCCACCTGTATCCCGGCTCACCCCAGGTGGCCCGCCACCTGCTCCGGCCGGTGGATCACCTGGAACTGCTAGAACTGCACCCGGCCGCGCTGGCGAAGCTGCACCGGCACTTCGGCCGCGATTCGCGCGTGCACGTCCACGACCGGGACGCCTTCGAGGGCCTGACTGCGCTGGTGCCGCCGAAGGAACGGCGTGGCGTGGCGCTGGTGGATTCGGCCTACGAGGTGAAGGAGGACTTCATTGGCGTGGTGGAACTACTCAAGAAGTGCCACCTGCGCTGGCCA
>JBDSWH010000254.1:0-3684 GCA_039926785.1 Gammaproteobacteria bacterium | reverse complement strand
CAAGATGGCCCTGATGCCCGGCGACGTCTGGCAGGGCGTTGATGTGCCGACCTTCATGGTCACCGGGACCGACGACTACGGGGTCGCCGGCAAGGGCAGGAAGGCGACTGACTACACAACGGAAGTCCTGAGCGGCGCTGCTGCTCCTGAGCCGAAGCAGGGTGTGCCCCGTTATCGGTTGTTGCTCGCCGGCGGCGATCACTACTTCGGTGGCCTGATCCACCGGGACCCTGGTGGCCTCAAGCCTGACGTGGAGGGCTTGGCGCTATTTGCCGACCTGTCCACGGCGTTCATGGACGCCTATGTCCGGGCCGACCCCGCCGCGCTGGACTACCTCCGGAACGCGGACGTCGCCGGCCTGAGCCACCGGAGGGCTACGCTGACCGGTCCGTGAGACGGCCCCGTCGGCGCTTCTACGCCGCGACCTGGAATCCCGCCGCGGTGATGGCCTTGGCCAGGTCGGCCTGCTCGATCTGGGCCGGATCGAACTCCACTGAAACCGTCCCGCTGGTCCGATCAGCCTTCGCTGCCGTGACGCCCTTGTGGCTGGTCAGTGCGTTCTGCACGCTGCGCTCGCAGCCGCCGCAGGTCATGCCCTGCACCTTGAACTCTTTATTCATGGGATTTTATCCTCCGGTGATCACGGTTGGTTCATACCTTGCGCGGGCGCCAACGCCGCAGCAACAGTGAATTGGTCACGACGCTGACGCTGCTCATCGCCATGGCCGCGCCGGCCAGCGCCGGACTCAGATAACCAAACGCGGCCAGCGGGATGCCGATGAGATTGTAGATGAATGCCCAGAACAGGTTCTGCTTGATCTTGCGGAACGTGGCACGGCTGGCGTCGATAGCGCCCGCCACCAGCCGGGGATCCGGGCGCATGAGAGTGATGCCCGCGGTCTCCATGGCGATATCGGTGCCGGTGCCCATGGCGATGCCCACGTCGGCGGCCGCCAGGGCCGGCGCGTCGTTGATCCCGTCGCCGAGCATGCCGACCACCCGGCCGGCGGCCCGCAGTTCCTCGATAGCCTCAGCCTTGCCTTCGGGCTGGATAGCGCCGCGGGCCTCATCGACGCCCGCCTCTCTGCCGACCACCGCTGCGACCTGTTCCGCGTCGCCCGAGAGCATGAGCGTGCGCACACCCATTTTTCGCAGGGCGCTCACGGCCTCCAGGGCCTCTGGCCGTATCGGGTCGGCGATGGCCAGCACGCCGCGCACGCCGTCCCGGTCGGCGACGAACACCGCGGTACGACCCTGTTGCTCCCAGTCCCGCACCAAGGCGGCGGCCGTGCCGACGGCGATGCCTTGCTCGTCGAGCAGCCGGGTGTTGCCTATCCAGACTTCGCGGCCGGCAACGATGCCACTGACACCGCGTCCCGTGTGGCTGCGGAAGTCGGTGACCGGCGTCCGCGGCAGCTGCCGTTGCGCGGCGGCCTCGAGCACGGCCCGGGCCAGCGGGTGCTCACTGCCATGCTGTACCGATGCTGCCAGCTCGAGCAGCTGGTCCTCGCTGCCCTGGAGAGCGGCGGCACCCACCAGCGTGGCCCGGCCCGCGGTCAGGGTGCCGGTCTTGTCGAACACAATAGTGTCAATCCGGTGCGCCCGCTCGAGGGACTGCACGTCCTTGATCAGTATTCCGGCCCGCGCGGCGGCGCCGGTGCCGGTCATGATGGCCGTCGGTGTCGCGAGGCCCAGTGCGCAGGGGCACGCGATCACGAGAACGGCGACGGCCGAGACAAAGGCCTGCTCGAAATTGCCGGTGACGGCGAACCAGCCGATGAATGTAACGGCGGCCAGCGCCACCACGACCGGGACGAAGATGGCACTGATCTTGTCCACGAGCCGCTGCACCGGTGCCTTCCCGCCCTGGGCGTTCTCGATCAGCCGGATGATCCGCGCGAGGGTCGAGTCGGCGCCCACGGCGGTGGCGCGCACCTCCAGCAGGCCCGTGCCGTTGATCGCGCCGCCGGTGACCTTGCTGCCGGGCTGCTTGTCGACCGGCAGGCTTTCGCCGGTGATCAGGGCCTCATCGAGTTCGCTGCGGCCGGCCACCACTTCACCGTCGACGGGCACCCGCTCGCCGGGTCGAACCAGCACGATATCGCCGGCCCGCACCTCAGTAATAGGCACTTCGCGCTCGGAGTAATTGCCGGCGCCAGCGTCGACCCTGACGCGGGCGGTCTGGGGCCGGAGGTCCATCAGCTGGCGGATCGCTGCGGTCGTGCCGCGCTTGGCCCGGCTCTCCAGGAACTTGCCCAGCAGCACCAGCGTGATGATGATCACCGACGCCTCGAAGTACAGTTTCCCCATGGCCCCGTCGAGGCCGAGGGTGGCGAGCAGGAACAGGCTGTAGCCATAGGCCGCGGTGGTGCCCAGGACGACCAGCACGTCCATGTTGCCCGACCGGGCCTTGAGCGCCTTCCAGGCGGAGCGGTAGAAGCGGGCACCGATGACAAACTGCACGGGCGTCGCCAGCAGCAGCTCTACCCAGGCAGGCAGGTGCCAGTGCAGGTTGAGGGACATCGCGCCCATCTGGAAGAGCAGCGGCGTGGCGAAGGCGGCCGAGACCAGCAGGACCGTGAACTCGCGCCGGAGCTTCGCCTGTTCCCGCTGCCGATGTTCTTCCTCGGCCTGGGCCTGCGACGCGGCCGGCGACTCGATGCGGGCCGTGTAGCCGGCCCTGGCCACGGCGTCGGCCAGATCCGTAATCCGGACAGTGCCCGGGAGCACGCGCACGTCGGCGCGTTCGATGGCGAGATTGACGTTGGCCTCGACCACGCCCGGCACCTGGCGCAGCGCCTTCTCCACCCGCAGCGAGCAGGCGCTGCAGGTCATGCCCTCGACGGGAAACGCGAACGTCTCGGTGGGCACCTCGAAGCCGGCTTTGACGATGGCGTCGGCGATCGCGGGAACGGCCAGGGTGGCCGGGTCGTAGGTGACGTCGGCGCGCTCAACGGCGAAGTTGACCGCGGCGGAATCCACGCCAGGCACGAGGCCCAGGGCCTTTTCCAGCCGGGTGGCACAGGCGCCGCAGGTCATGCCGCGCACTGGCAGGTCCACGCGCAGGAGGCCGTCCCCGGCCGTCCGGAGCCGGGTAGTAGCAGGCGGGGCGGCCTCGGCCGGAATGACGCTCAATGGGCAGTCCTTTGATGGCGGGAGCGGGGCAGGGAATGGCGGATCATGGTAGCGCCCGCGGTGGCGGCGGGGCAATTCCGGGAACGGGCCGGCATTCCCGTTTTATTGGGGTGATCACGCGCCAATTCAAGGCGCGACATAACGCCGCGGTGCCATCCCAGCCGTCAGTCCAGCAACGCTGTCATCCGCCGTCAACGCGATGGCAGGGCGGTCCGCCGCTGCCGTCCCTGGAACAATTGCAGGAACTCGGTGAATACCGCATCGCCCAGGGTTCGCGAGCGGTCAATGAACTGCGGTGTTTCCCCGGCAATCACGTCGGGGTCAATCACGCCCGCGAGGTCCTGCAGTTCCCGCTGGTTCGACGGCGCCTGCAGCCAGCGATGGATCATCGGCTTGTCCACCTCCAGGTGAAACTGTAGCCCGTACGCATTGTGGCCATAGCGGAAGGCCTGGTGGGCGCAGGCCTCCGACGTCGCCAGGTGCACGGCCCCGTCGGGAATGGCAAACGTGTCCCCGTGCCACTGGAAGATCTTTTCGCTGCCGGTGAAG
>JBDSWH010000253.1:0-3551 GCA_039926785.1 Gammaproteobacteria bacterium | reverse complement strand
GTACCTGACGCCGTTCATCAATTACGCCATCGGCTCGACCGCGCTGCGCTATGTCGGCGCCGCGAACGAGGGCGACGCGGTTGCCATTGCCGCCGGTGCGGAACTGGGCGGCAAGCCGGCGGTTGTGATGTTCCAGAATTCGGGGCTTGGCAATGCCGTCAACCCGCTCACCTCACTCACCCACACCTTTCAGCTGCCGGTCCTGCTCATCGTCACCTGGCGGGGAGAGCCCGGCGGGCAGGCCGACGAACCCCAGCACGAACTCATGGGGGCGGTTACTCCCGGGATGCTCGAGTTGATGGGCATTCCGTGGTCCCTCTTTCCCGCGGACGCGGCCGAGGTTGCCCCCGTCCTGGATCGGGCCGTGGCCTACATGCACGCAGAACGGCGGCCCTATGCACTGGTCATGCGCAAAGGCAGCGTGGCCGAAGCCGGTCTGGCGGCGGCCCCGCCGCGCGCGCCGCCGCCGGCGGCGGCGGGGATGCCGCGGGAATCCGCCGTCGCCCGGCGCCAGGCCATCCTCGCCGCCGTTCGCGCCGCTTCCGGCCCGGATCGTGACCTGCTGGTCGCCACGACGGGCTACACCGGGCGGGAGCTCTATGCCCTCGGCGATACGGCGAACCAGCTTTACATGGTTGGGTCCATGGGGTGTGCGGTCAGCCTGGCGCTCGGCCTCGCCATCGCCCGCCCGGACCGTCGGGTCATTGCCATCGACGGCGACGGTGCGGCGCTGATGCGCCTGGGCGCCTTGACAACCGTCGGTGCGGAGCGACCGCCGAATCTGACGCACATCCTCATCGATAACGGCCAGCACGAATCCACGGGGGGCCAGGCGACGGTCTCGGCCGGCGTGGATTTCTGTGCCATCGCGTCGGGCGCCGGCTACCCGGTGGTGACCGGCGCGGCTGATCCCGCCGCCCTTCAGGCCTTGCTGTCAGATCGGGCACCGGGTCTCCGCTTTGTGCACGTGCCCGTATTGCCAGGAATTTCACAGGGCCTGCCCCGGCCTTCTATGCCGCCCGCGGCCGTCGCGGCCCGCTTTCGCGCCTGGCTGGGGACTCAGGGAGGCGCCCGGTGACGGCAACGGGCACGCCAGCGAGCCGACAGATCCTGCTGAACCCGGGCCCCGTGACGCTCACCGACCGGGTGCGGGCGGCCCTGATCCGCGGTGACTGGTGTCACCGGGAACCCGAGTTCGCCACGCTGATCCAGGACATCAACCGGGCCCTGGTTCACGTCCATCCTGGCACCGCCGACTGCTACCGGGCCGTGACCTTGGCCGGGTCCGGCACCGCCGCTGTGGAGGCCATGCTCGCCACCTTTGCGCCGGACACCGGCACAACGCTTGTCGTTGCCAACGGGGTCTACGGCGAACGCATCGCGCGGATGCTCGACGTGCACGGCAAGCCGCGGCAGACGCTGAGCCATCCGTGGATTGCGGGCATCGACATGGCGGCTGTGGCTCGGCAACTCGACGCCGACCCCGCCATCACGCACCTGGCTGTCGTCCACCACGAGACCACCACCGGCCGCCTCAACGACCTCGCCACGCTCGGAGAATTGTGTCGCGAACGGCGGGTCACCGTTCTGCTGGATGCGGTAAGCAGTTTTGGCGCCGAGCAGCTCGATGCCCCGACGTGGAACCTCGGCGCGCTGGCGGGCACGGCTAACAAGTGCCTGCACGGGGTCCCCGGCCTGTCGTTTGTACTGGCCCGTGACGACCTGTGGACCGGACCCGCGTACCGGGCGGGTGGCGTGTACCTGGACCTGCATGGCTACTATGCGACCCAGCACCGGGACGGGTCCTCCCCATTCACGTTGCCGGTCCAGGTGGCATTCGCCCTCCGGGAAGCCCTTGCCGAGCATGCCGAGGCGGGCGGCAGCGAGGCGCGCCGGGACAGCTACGCCGGTCGGGCGGCCAGGATTGCGGCGACCCTGACGGCACTGAGGGTCCTGCCCCTCCTGCCCGCTACCGCGTACTCATCCGTCCTTTGGTCCTGGCAGTTGCCGGCAGGGAAAACCTACGCGAGCCTGCACGACGCCCTCAAGGCAGAGGGCTTTGTCATCTACGCCGGGCAGGGCGATCTCGGTGCCAGCATCTTCCGCATCGCACACATGGGCGACATCCGGCCGGACGATCTGGATCGGCTGTGTGCCGCGCTGGGCCGGCACCTTGGGGCCGCGGCGTGACAACGCGCCCGCCCACCGTCGACCAGCCCATCACCCGCGCGATCATTCTGGCGGCGGGGCGGGGCACGCGACTTGCCGGCCACATGGGCGATTTCCCAAAGGGTTTCCTGACGCTCGGCGAGCTGCCCATCGTCGAGGAATCGATCGATCGGCTCGCCTCGGCCGGCATACGGGATGTGCTCATCGTGACCGGGCATTGCGCGGGGTACTACGAGGACCTGGCTCGCCGGCGCGCGGGAAGGGTACGTACCGTGCACAACCCGCGATTTGCGGAATCGGGCAGCATGTACTCGCTGTATTGTGCTCTCGGATCGGGTGCCGGAGCCTTCCTGCTGCTCGAATCCGACCTGGTGTACGAACCGCGGGCCCTCATTCACTTGCTTGAGCATCCGGCAGCGGACGCCATCCTGCTCTCGGGGCCAACACACGCCGGCGACGAGGTCTACGTGGAATGCCGGGAGGAAAACCTCAAGGACATGTCGAAGGACCGGGGGGCACTGGGCCCCGACGTGGCGGGTGAGCTGGTGGGCATCTCGAAGATCTCCGCCGCACTGTACGACCGGATGTGCGGCATCGCGGAACGCGCGTTTGCGACGTCACTGAAATTCGACTACGAAACGGATTGCCTGGTCGCTGCGGGTCGCGAGCATCCCATTGCCTGCCCCGTCATCGCCGACCTGGTCTGGGGTGAGATCGACGATCCGGGCCATCTGGCCCGCGCCCGGGATAAGATCTATCCGGAGGTCCGGCGGCGCACGACGGCGCCAGCCTCCGGCCCGGCTGGGCTATGATGCGCGCCATGCGAACACCACGTCATTCAGCGCTGTTGCTGGGTCTGTTCTGCAGCCTGGCGGGACTCGCTACCGATGCCCAGGCCTACCTGGATCCGAGCACGGGCAGCATGGTCCTGTCGGCCATCGTGGGCCTGTTCGCCACTATCGGCCTCGCGGTGAAGACCTGCTGGTACAAGCTCAAGAATCTGGTCTTGCGCCGGCGGCAACCGTCGACGCCGCATACGCCTGCAGAGCCGGCGAACCCGACCAACCGGCCGTCCTAGGCCCACGCTTCCGCACGCGCCGGTGACCACCTTTCGGCAGCTCAGAAAGCAGCTCCGCGGCCAACCGTTCTACCAGCGCGCAAAGCGCCTGGCGCGGCGCCTGGCGGGCCGCGAGCTGTGGCTGCGCAGGGACATCGCCGAGCCGGTGCGACCGACTGCCGGCTGGCTCCTCTGTGACCGGCACATGCCCCGCGGTGCCCGCGTGTTCGGTCTGGGAGTCGGCAACAATATCGACTTCGAGCTCGACCTCATCCGGGATTACGCCGCCATCGTCGATACTTTCGATCCCACGCCTTTCAGCAAC
>JBDSWH010000252.1:0-12343 GCA_039926785.1 Gammaproteobacteria bacterium | reverse complement strand
CTACCCGCCGCTGTCGCTGCAGGCGGGCAACTCCTTCCCGTTCACGATCTTCGCCGTGCACCTGCTTGGCATGTCGTCGATCCTGGGCTCGATCAACATCATCGTGACGATCATGAACATGCGGGCGCCCGGCATGAGCCTGCTCAAGATGCCGCTGTTTGTCTGGACCTGGCTGATCACCGCCTACCTGCTGATTGCGGCGATGCCGGTGCTTGCCGGTGGCGTCACCATGCTGCTCACCGATCAGTTCTTTGGCACCACTTTCTTCCAGGCCGCTGGTGGCGGTGACCCCGTACTCTTCCAGCACATCTTCTGGTTCTTCGGCCACCCCGAGGTCTACATCATCATCCTGCCGGCCTTTGGCATCGTGTCCCAGATCATCCCGACGTTCTCGCGCAAGCCGCTGTTCGGCTACGCCGCGATGGTCTACGCGACGGCGAGCATCGGCTTCCTCTCGTTCATCGTCTGGGCCCACCACATGTTCACGGTGGGCATGCCGCTGGCGGGCGAGATGTTCTTCATGCTGTCCACCATGCTGATCGCCATCCCGACGGCGGTGAAAGTCTTCAACTGGACGGCGACCATGTGGCGGGGCTCGCTGAGCTTCGAGACGCCCATGCTCTTCGCGCTGGCGTTCCTGTTCCTGTTCACGATCGGCGGCTTCTCCGGCCTGATGCTCGCCATTGCCCCGGCGGACTTCCAGTACCACGACACCTACTTCGTGGTGGCGCATTTCCACTACGTGCTGGTACCGGGCGCCCTGTTCGGTGCCCTCGGCGGCGCCTACTTCTGGCTGCCCAAGTGGACCGGCCACATGTACAACGAGACGCTCGGTAAAATCCATTTCTGGCTCTCTGCCATCTTCGTCAACGTCACGTTCTTTCCGCAGCACTTCCTGGGCCTGGCCGGCATGCCCCGCCGCATTCCTGACTACGCCACCCAGTTTGCGGACTGGAACATGGTCTCAAGCATCGGCGCCTTTGGCTTGGGGCTCGCCCAGGTGTTGTTTGCGTACATCGTGATCCAGACCATTCGCGGCGGACGCCCTGCCACGGCCCAGGTCTGGGACCAGCCGGAGGGTCTCGAATGGACGGTGCCGTCGCCGGCCCCGTACCACACGTTTGAAGAGGCGCCAGTCGTCAAGTGACCGGCGCCGCGCACGATCCCGTCCTGCTGGCCGCGCAGCGCCGGCAGGCCCGCCGCACGGCGGTCCTGCTCGGCATCCTGGCGGCGTGCTTCTACGTGGGATTCATCCTGGCGACCAGCCTCCGGCACTGATCGATGGCACAACCCCGCAACGGTAGCCTGGTCTTTCGCCTGAGCGTGCTCGCGATCGGCATGTTTGCCTTTGGCTTTCTGCTGGTGCCGCTTTACCAGGTGATGTGCAAAATCACCGGCATCGGCGGCCGGACCAATGCCGTGGCGGCCACTGTCTCCAGCACGCAGGAAGTATCCGACCGGGTCATCACCGTGGAGTTTGTCGCTGTCCTCAACGAGCAGGCGCCCTGGGAGTTCCGGCCCACGGTCAGCTCCATCCAGGTGCACCTGGGCCAGCTTTACGACACCGCGTTCTTCGCCAGGAACCTCACCGACGGGGTACTGGTCGGGTCTGCCGTCCCCAGCGTGGCCCCAGGCCAGGCGGCCAAGCATTTCATCAAGACCCAGTGCTTCTGCTTTACCCAGCAGGACTTCACGGCCGGCGAAGGCCGGGACATGGGCGTCCAGTTCATGGTGGACCCGGCCCTGCCGGAGTACATCGACCGCATCACCCTCTCCTACACGTTCTTCGTCAATCGTCCGGCGACCACCAAGCTCGCAAGCAGCGCGGCCGCCGGTTCCATCACCTGATCCGTTTCGACCCAGGAAACCACCGTCATGGCTCACGCGCAGGACAAGTACTTCGTCCCCCACGGCACCCGCTGGCCGATCATCGGTTCCGTTGGGCTGTTCACCACCTTTGTCGGGATCTCCATGCTGCTGAATGGTGGGTCGACGGCCCCCGTGGCCCTGCTGGGTGGCGCCATCCTGATCCTCATGATGTTCCTGTGGTTCGGCCAGGTCATCGGCGAGAGCGAGGCAGGCACCTATAACGCCCAGGTCGATCAGTCATTCCGCATGGGAATGATGTGGTTCATCCTGTCCGAGGTTATGTTCTTCGCCTGCTTCTTCGGCGTACTCCTGTATGCGCGCCAACTGTCCCTGCCCTGGCTGGGCGGCGAAGGCAGCGATCCGGTGACCAACCGGTTCCTCTGGCCGGACTTCGAGAACACCTGGCCGTCCAACGGCCCGGGCCGCCTGGGGGGCGAGTACGAGTCCATGGGGCCCTGGGGCATCCCGGCGCTCAATACCGCCATCCTGCTCACGAGCGGCGTCACCATCACGATTGCCCATCACGCGCTCAAGGCCAACAAGCGCGGGCTACTGGCCGTGTTCCTGGGTCTCACCTTCGTCCTTGGCTTTGTCTTCCTCGGGTTCCAGGCCTATGAGTACTCGCACGCGTACTCGGAACTGAACCTGAAGCTGGGTTCGGCCGGCATCTACGGCAGCACGTTCTTCATGCTGACGGGATTCCACGGACTGCACGTGACCATCGGGGCGATCATGCTCACCGTGATCTGGTTCCGCTGCCTCAAGGGCCATTTCACGCCCGCCCGCCACTTCGCCTTCGAGGGCGTGGCCTGGTACTGGCACTTCGTCGACGTGGTGTGGCTCGGGCTGTTTATCTTCGTCTACTGGCTCTGACAGACCGTCAGGCCCACGCCACAGACCAGACCGCAGACCGAACCACAGACCAGGGCGCAGGAATTCGGGCGGACCCAGAGCGAAGGGTCCGCCCGATTTATTTGGCAGGCATGACGGCGTGGGGCTGGATCGCGCCGGTGCGCCACGCAATGAGCAGGATGACAAACAGCAGCACCGAGAGGACGATCCGCACCGTCAGCGCGCGCACCATGCGCCCGGAGCCGCCCTGGTCCCGATTGAGAAAAAAGAGGCCGGAGAAGAGACTCACGACAATGGCCGCGAGCAGGACCAGCACCAGGAGTTTGATCATTGCCGGATCATAGCGTGACCGGCCGGCCGCCAGGCCGCGGGCTCGGCCCCTGGTGGGCTGTCCCGCTGGTCATCCTGGGCGTCGCCCTCGGCATCACGGCGGGGGTCTGGCAACTCCATCGGGCGGCCGAAAAGCGGGATATCCTGGCGCGCTTCGCGACTGCTGGCGCCGCCGATGCCCTGCAACGCCTCGTGTCCGGCGACGACGCTGGCGAACTGCGCTACCGGATGGTCAACGCCACGGGTCGGTACGACACGGCGCATCAGGTGTTGCTCGACAACATGAGCGACGCGGGACGACCGGGGTACCAGGTGCTGACCCCGTTGCAGACGCCGGACGGCGCGGTGCTGGTGAACCGGGGGTGGGTGCCCGCGAACGGTGATCGGCAAGTCCTCCCGGATACCGGGGTGGGTGGCGGCATACGGCAGGTCCTCGGCCGGATCGACCGGCTGCCCCGGCCCGGCATTGCGCTGACCACGCCCGCCCCACCTCCCCAAGCGCCCTGGCCGCGACGCCTGCTCTTTCCAACCACGGCAGAGATCAGCGCGCAGCTGGGTATTCCGTTGCGGGACTACCAACTCCTGCTCGACCCGGTTGCGCCGGACGGCTACGTGCGGGACTGGCATCCGGGGGGGATGACGCCCGACCGGCACCTGGCCTACGCCGTACAATGGTTCGGCCTCGCGCTGACCGTCGTGGTGATCTACGTCGTGCTGGTACTCAGGAACAGAAAGCAGACCTCGTGACGAACGCCGCCCAGACTGCCGACGCCAAGCGACCCAACCGGGTCGTCCCCCTCCTGATGGCCCTGCTGTTCTTCGGCCCGCTCGCCGTGGCCATTCTCATGTATTACGTGGGCGGCGACCGGTGGCGACCCGACGGGTCCGTGGCCCACGGCATCCTCCTGTCCCAACCCCGCACGCTGCCAGCGGGCGTCATGGTCCTGCCCGGGGGCGCCACGGCGGATTTCAGCGGCAGGTGGTCCCTCATCTACGTGGGACGCGGCGAGTGCGACGACGCTTGCAAGGAGGCCCTGTACCGGACCCGGCAGGTCCGCCGGGCGCTTGGCAAGGAGATGTCGCGGGTGCAGCGGTTCTTCGTCTCCACCAGCGGCGCCCCGAATTCCGGCTTCCTGGCGACAGAGCACCCCGGTCTGCTCGTCCTGCCGGATGGCCTGGCCGCCCGGGATACCGTACTCAACACCCTCGGCGAATTCGCCGAGGGGGACGTCTTCGTTGCCGACCCCCGCTACAACGTCGTGCTGCGTTTCCCCGCCGGCACCACCATGAAGGACATGCACCAGGACCTCACGTTGCTGCTAAAGGCCTCCCAGATCGGATGAACTACGCCGCCGGGTACCGCCGCTGCCTCTGGATCAGCGCCGCGCTCGCCCTCGTCGTGATCGTGCTGGGCGCTTATGTGCGTCTGTCCGATGCGGGGCTGGGTTGCCCCGACTGGCCGGGCTGTTACGGTCACCTGGTGTTGCCCGGCGACTCGGCAACCCGCGCCGTCGCCCAGTCGGAGTTTCCGCACCGGGAACTGGAGGCGGGCAAGGCGTGGCGGGAGATGATTCACCGTTACGCGGCCAGTTCGCTGGGGCTGGTCATCGCACTCGCCGCCCTGTTCGCCGTTCTGAATCGCCGCTCGCCCCGGCAGCCGGTGGCGACGCCGCTGGTCCTGCTCGGCGTGGTGTCCTTCCAGGGCCTGCTCGGCATGTGGACGGTTACCCTGCTCCTGAAGCCGCTGATCGTCATGGGCCACCTGCTGGGCGGACTCACCACCCTGGCCTTGCTGACGTGGCTCATTCTTGAGGACCGGCGACGCAACGCCGACCGGCAACCGCGTCACATGCTCTGGCCCGTTGTGGCCGGGCTCGTGGTTCTCATCTGCCAGATTGCCCTCGGCGGCTGGACCAGTTCGAACTACGCGGCACTCGCGTGCCCCGACCTGCCCACCTGCCAGGGTGAGTGGTGGCCCGCCGAAGCAAATTTCTCTGAAGGCTTCGTGCTCTGGCGAGGCCTCGGCGTGAACTACGAGTTTGGGGTCCTCGATGCGCCGTCCCGGGTGGCCATCCACTTCATGCACCGGTTCGGCGCCATGGTGACGCTCGTCGTGCTCGTGAGCGTCGCCCTGTGGGCGCGGCGCCGGGCGCAGGCGGCCCGGGTGCGCACCGCGACCTCACTGGTCCTCGCCGCCGTGCTGCTGCAGGTCGCGATCGGGATCGGCATCGTCTGGTTCGGCCTGCCACTGCCGCTGGCCACCGCCCACAATGGCGTCGCGGCACTGCTTCTCCTGTCGATGGTCAATCTCCTGCACAACACCTCCTTCCGGGCGGCGTTGCGACCGGCTGCCGGGCGCTAGCCCATGTCCCGGAGCGCGCTCGTCGTCGCCGGCGCCCTGTTCGCGCTGGGGATTGCCGCCTGGCTGCTGATCGCCCGCCGGGATGCGCCGGAACCCGGACCGGCCAACCCGCGAGTGATGGCAGCACCGCCACCCGCAACCGTGCCAGCCGCATTACCGTCCATGGCACCGGCAGGCAAGCCCCCGGCGCCGGACAACGCACCGCCGCGCATCACGAACCGGGACGAGTTCGTCGCGGCCCTGGCGGCCAGCGGCCGGAACGGCGAAAAGCTGCTGGAGGCCTACCAGGAGTGGCGGGTGTCCCGGGGTTACCTGGGCCCCGACCCGCTGACGGGCGTCACCGCGGAAAACGCGCCGGCCGCCGTGTACGCCGCCATGGACCGGACCACCCTGAAGTCATTGGCCGATTCGGGCGACCTGGGCGCCATCCAGGCCTACGCGGTGAACGTGTTGCCAGAAGACGCCGACACCGCGGTGAAGTACTTCGGCCGCGCCAGTCGGCTGGGCTCGGCCGCCGCCATGGTCGAGATCGCCACTGTTCTGGCGGGAATGGATGGCCCGGCGGCGGGCCGCCAACAACAGGATGCGGCGGCCTGGCTGCTGGCGGCGATTCGCCGGCACGGCCCGATGGTCGGAACACCCGATGGCCTGGAGCAAATCGAGCGCCGCACACGCCTGTCGGACCCGGCTTTCCTGGACGCCGCCTGCGCCAGTTCCCTGGCAATCCTCGCCGACCTGACTGCGGCAACTGCGGGCCGGGACAGCGGCGCGCTGCCACCGGCTTTCCTGGCCGAGAAGGATCTCTACGACCGCTTGCCCTGCCGCGACACGCCGGCGCCGGTCACGCCCCCGCGGGCGCTCCAGCAGTGCACTGCGAGTCCCGCGATGGGGAGCGGCAACCGGCCGATCGAGCTGTGGATCTGCGGGGAGAACTAAGCTGCTAGACTCCTCGGCCGCAATGGATGTCACGCCAATCCTCGACCCGCTGAACGACGCCCAGCGGGAGGCGGTTACCGCTCCGCAGGAACCGATGCTCGTGGTTGCCGGGGCCGGTAGCGGCAAGACCCGGGTGCTGGTCCACCGGATCGCGTGGCTGATCCAGGTGGAGAACGTCTCCCCCCAGGGAATACTCGCGGTCACGTTCACCAACAAGGCCGCTGCCGAGATGCGCGGCCGGGTCCAGGACCTGCTGGACATGCCGGTGAACCACCTCTGGATCGGCACATTCCACGGCCTGGCGCACCGCCTGCTCCGCCGGCACGCCCAGGACGCGGGACTCCCCGAAGGTTTCCAGATCCTGGATGCGGAAGACCAGCAGCGGCTGATCCGCCGGCTGCTGAAGAACCTGGACCTGGACGAGACCACCTGGGTACCCCGGGAGGTCCAGTGGTTCATCAACCATCACAAGGACGAGGGCCAGCGTGCCGGCCAGCTCAAAGACGACGGGGACGAAACCCGGCGCCAGCTGATCCGTCTGTACGGCCTCTACCAGGAGGCCTGCGAGAAAGGCGGCCTGGTCGACTTCGCCGAGCTGCTGCTGCGCGCCTTCGAGTTGTGGAAGAACAATCCTGAGCTGCTCGCCCAGTACCGGCGGCGCTTCCGGCACATCCTGGTGGACGAGTTCCAGGATACCAACGCGATCCAGTACGCCTGGCTGCGGCTGCTGGCCGGCGACACTGGCGTGGCGTTCGCGGTGGGCGACGACGACCAGTCCATCTACCGCTGGCGCGGCGCCCGGCAGGAACACCTGCGGCGCTTCCAGCGGGATTTTCCCGGTGCCCGCACGGTGAAGCTGGAGCAGAACTACCGCTCCACCAAGACCATCCTCAGCGCGGCGAACGCCATCATCGGTCACAACACCGGGCGCCTCGGCAAGGAGCTCTGGACGGCGGGCGGCGAGGGCTCGCCGATCCGGCTGTACCGGGCCTACAACGAACGGGATGAGGCGGAGTTCGTGGTCGGCCGCATCCAGGACTGGGTGCGACAGGGCAACACGCGCAGCGAGGTGGCCGTGCTGTACCGGTCCAACGCCCAGTCCCGCGTGTTCGAGGAAGTGTTGCTCCGGGCAGGATTGCCCTACCGGGTGTACGGGGGCCAGCGGTTCTTCGAGCGCGCGGAGATCAAGGACGCTCTCGCCTACCTGCGACTCATTGCCAACCGGGACGACGACCCGTCCTTCGAGCGCGTGGTCAACGTGCCCACCCGGGGCATCGGGGCGCGGTCGGTGGATGCCATCCGCGAGTACGGCAAGGCCAACGCCCTGTCCTTGTGGCGGGCTGCCCAGGTCGTGTCGTCGGGGGACGCCGGAAGCCGCGGAGGCAAGGCCGTCCAGGTCTTCCTGCACCTTATCGAGACCCTGGCCCGGGACACGACGGGCCTCGCCCTGCACGAGCAGGTGGATCACGTAATCCAGCGGAGCGGGCTGATCGAGCATTACCGCAAGGAGCCACGGGACCGGGCCGAAGCGCGCCTCGAGAATCTGGACGAGCTGGTGAGCGCGGCACGCAGTTTCGATCCGGAAGACGTGGAAAACTCGATGCCGCCGATGGTGGCGTTCCTGTCCCACGCGGCCCTTGAAGCGGGGGATGCCCAGGGCAACGCCTGGGACGACTGCGTGCAGCTCATGACCCTGCATTCGGCCAAGGGACTGGAATTCCCGGTGGTGTTTCTCACGGGACTCGAGGACGGCCTGTTCCCGCACCGACGGTCGCTTAATGACGCGGACGGGCTCGAGGAAGAGCGCCGACTCTGCTACGTGGGTGCGACCCGCGCGATGAGCGAGCTGTACCTGAGCCACGCCGAGCAGCGCCGGCTGCACGGCACGGACAGCTTCGGTCAGGCATCACGGTTCATCAGCGAGATCCCTGCAGAACTCATCGAAGAGGTGCGACCCCGCGTCAACATGGCGCAGCCGGCCTTCCGCCGCGGGGGCACGCTCGGCGACGACCGGGCCTTTGGAGGTCTGCGCCTGGGCCAGCGAGTCAAGCACGGCAAATTCGGCGAGGGTATCGTGCTGAGCTACGAGGGCGCCGGGGCCCACGCCCGGGTCCAGGTCAATTTCGAGGCGTCGGGCGCCAAGTGGCTGGTGATGTCCTACGCGAACCTGGAAGTGATGTAGCCCCATGAAGATTCTGATTCTCGGCGCGGGACAGGTGGGCTCGACGGCCGCGTACCACCTGGCGCGCGAGGAATCCAACGAGGTCACGATCATCGATTCCAATCCCGCGGTACTCCGGGACCTGCAGGACCGACTGGATGTGCGCACGGTCCTCGGACACGCCGCGTCGCCGGCAGCCCTGGAGCGGGCCGGGGCCGCGGAGGCGGACATGATCATCGCGCTGACCAGCAGCGACGAAGTGAACATGATCGCCTGCCAGGTTGCGTACACGCTTTTCGGCACCCAGACGAAGATCGCCCGGGTCCGCTCTGCTGAATATATGAATACGCCAGGCCTGTTCGGCTCGGATCGGGTGCCCGTCGACCTCTGCATCAGCCCCGAGCAACTGGTAACCAAGTACATCGAACAGCTGATCCGCTATCCCGGCGCCTTCCAGGTGCTGGACTTCGCCGACGGCAAGGTCCGGCTGGTCGGTGTACGCGCCCACAGGGACGGCCCACTCGTCGGGCAGGAGATCCGCACGCTGCGGGATCACATCCCCGATATCGAGACCCGGATCGCGGCGATTTATCGCGACGGCCAGGAGATCCTGCCCGAGGGCAGCACCCGTCTCCTGGAGAACGATGAGGTGTTTTTCATCGCCGCGCGCCAGGACATCCGGACCGTCATGCGGGAAATGCGCAAGCTGGAAGACCCGGTACGGCGGATCTTCATTGCGGGGGGCGGCAATATCGGCTTCCGGGCTGCCCAGGCCCTGGAGGGCACAAACCAGGTGAAGCTGATCGAGCGATCCCGGGAACGGGCCCGCATGGTCTCCGAGCGGCTGGCCAAGACCATCGTCCTGTCTGGCGACGCCGCGGACGAGGATCTGCTTCTCGAGGAAAACATCGATAGCGCAGACGTGTTCGTGTCCCTGACCAATGCAGAGGAAGTGAACATCCTGTCGGCAATGCTGGCCAAGCGGCTCGGCTGCAAGAAGGTGATGGCGCTGATCAACCGGCCGGCCTATGCGGAGCTGGTCGAGGGTCCCCGCATCGACGTGGGCATTTCGCCCCCCCAGATCACCATCGGTGCGCTGCTGGCCTACGTGCGCCAGTCCGGAATGGTGCGGATCCACACCCTGCGACGGGGCCGGGCGGAAGCCATCGAGGCGATAGCCCAGGGCAACCGGGGGGACATGCGGGTGGTGGGCCGCAAGGTGGAGGACGTGCCCCTGCCCAAGGGAGCGACCATCAACGTGATTGTCCGGGGCGACGAGGTTCTCCAGGCGCACCACGACACCGTGATCCAGGCGCAGGACCACCTGATCCTGTTCGTGTCGGACCGGCGACAGATCCGGCAAGTCGAGCGCCTCTTCCGGCCCTGACCTTCACCGGCCCAGCGCAACCACTGCCATGCACCTGAGAGTCGTCCAGCGCATCCTCGGCATGCTTCTCATGCTGTACAGCGTGACGATGATGCCGCCGGTGGCCGTCTCGGTGTACTTCCGGGACGGTCAGGCCAATTCGTTCATCGAGGCTTTCGCCATCACGTTCCTCGTGGGGCTCATCGCCTGGCTGCCGGCGCGCAACGACCGGCGCGAGTTACGGCTGCGGGACGGCTTCCTTGTGGCCGCGGTGTTCTGGCTCGGCCTCGGCAGTTTCGGCGCAGTTCCCCTTCTTCTGGTGGCCACCCCGGACATGTCGCTGACGGATGCTGTTTTTGAGGCGGTATCCGGCCTTACCACGACGGGCGCGACAGCCCTCACCGGCCTGGACAGCCTTCCCCGGTCCGTCCTGTACTACCGCGCCCAGCTGCATTGGCTGGGGGGCATGGGCATCATTGTGCTCGCGGTGGCCATCCTGCCCATGCTCGGGGTCGGCGGCATGCAGTTGTACCGGGCCGAGACGCCGGGCCCCATGAAGGACAGCAAGCTCACGCCGCGTATCACCGAAACGGCCAAGGCACTCTGGCTGATCTATGTCGGACTGACTGCCGCCTGCACGGTGGCCTACTGGTGGGCCGGCATGGGCATGTTTGACGCCATCTGTCACGCCTTCGCCACGCTGGCGACTGGCGGCTTCTCGACTCACGACTCCAGCATCGCCTGGTTCAAGAGTCCGCTGATCGAGGCGATTGCCATCCTGTTCATGTTTCTTGCCGGCGCCAACTTCTCGCTGCATTTCATCGCCTGGCGCAGCCGCCGGCTCCGTATCTACTGGCGTGACCCCGAGTTCCGGGCCTACTGCCTCATCCTCCTGGTCCTCATCCTGACCGCCACGGCCTATCTGACGGCGACAGGGCACTACGCCACCTTGGGCGAATCCGGCCGGCACGCCGCTTTCCATTTCGTCTCGTTCATGACCAGCACCGGCTTCGTCGCGACGGGCTTCGATCAGTGGCCCGGCGCGTTGCCGCTCACCCTGATCCTGGTCAGCTTTATCGGGGGTTGCGCCGGCTCCACCGGTGGCGGAATGAAGGTGGTTCGGTGGCTGCTGCTCTATAACCAGGGCGTGCGGGAGGTGAAGCGGCTGGTTCACCCGGCGGCGGAGATCCCCGTCCGCCTCGGCAACTCGGTCGTGCCCCAGCGGGTCGTCGATTCCGTATGGGGCTTCTGCGTCGTGTACATCATCCTGTTCGGCATCATGCTGCTGGTTCTGGTTGGCAGCGGCGTCGATCAGGTCACCGCGTTCTCGGCGCTCGCCACCTCCATCAACAACATGGGCCCGGGCCTCGGCAAGGTGGTGGCCGACTTTACCCAGATCAACGATCTCGCGAAGTGGGTCTGTATCTTCGCCATGCTTTTCGGCCGCCTCGAGGTCTTCACCTTGCTAGTGCTGTTCTCGCCGAGCTTCTGGCGTTCCTGAACCACGGGCCTCAAAAGCTGTTGGATGAAGACTTGTCCGAGCGGTTGTCAGCCTGGGTTCGAACTGGCCGATCAACTGGGTACGAGTTATACCAACGCTGTCGATGAGACTGGCGATCCCCTTCACATTGCCACCGCACTGCTCGCAGGTCTCGAACTCCATCCCGAACAGGGGCCTACCGTCCGGGAACTGCGCCGTCAGGGAACCACCCCCGACGGTCCCGGTGGCGCTCCCAGCCGTTGCCGGTACAGCGTCGTGTCCTGGCCATTGACCGCACCGTTGCAATTCATGTCGGCCGGGTTGTACGTCGGGCTCACGCTGAGCTTACCGAGCTGCTGGCGAAACAACACAGTGTCCTGGCCATTCGTGGCGCCATTATTGTTCAGATCCCCGTCACAGCGGTTGCCGTAGCCGTCACCGTCGGAGTCGCACTGGCTGGGGTTCGCCAACAGCGTACAGTTGTCTTCCGGGTCGGCGATCCCGTCACTGTCGGTGTCGGGGCTGATATTGACGGACACGGCGGCCGTATCGCTTGCCGGCGTGCCATCCGTCATCTCGTAGGCGAAGCTGTCGGTGCCCGACGACCCGGCATTGGCCGTGTAGGTGATTGTCATCCCGGCCGCCGGGCCGGTGGGGCTGATGGCGTTGATCGTGCCCTTGGTCGGCGCGGTCGTTACCGCGACGCTGACGGGATCCGTAAATCCCGTGTCATTGGCGCCCACCGGGATGACAGCCGCGACGCCGGCGGTGACGGAGACCGGACCATCATCGACGGCGGTCGCCTCGTTGACCCTGACGTTGTCGATGCCCGGCCACCAGCCTGAACCGTAGGTGCCGGTGTGGTCGAAGTCCCAGCCGGTCTGTGCAACCCAGATGGTCGATACGTTCGGGAGATTGAACGTCAGCGTCTCCCAGACACCGCCTGCCGCGATCAGCCGGTACTCCGAGAACAGAAGGTTGCCACTG
>JBDSWH010000251.1:0-6233 GCA_039926785.1 Gammaproteobacteria bacterium | reverse complement strand
GTGGAGTGGTAGTTCAGTTGGTTAGAATACCGGCCTGTCACGCCGGGGGTCGCGGGTTCGAGTCCCGTCCACTCCGCCACCAACCGTAACGCGCAAGCTGATGCTGCAAAATATTCGGGAGAAACTCCAGGGCTGGGTGGCCTTCGCCGTTCTCCTGATCATTGCGGTGCCGCTTGCGCTGACGTTCGTCAATAGCGACTTCTCTATTACGTCGTCCGGCTTCGCGGCGCGCGTAAACGGCGAGGAGATCCAGTCGGTGGATTTCCAGCGCGTGTATCAGAGCCAGCTCGTTGCCGAACAGCAGGCTACCGGCGGTCAGTTGTCCCCCGATGTCGAGCAGCGGCTGAAACGCCAGGCTCTCGACGGCCTGGTTCTCAATCGCGCCGTTACCCAGTACGTTCGTGATGCGGGATTCCGGGTTGGCGCGACTCAGGTTGTCGACTACGTTCGGACCCTTCCGGTATTTCAAGTCGGTGGCCAGTTTTCCAAGGCTGCCTATGACGCCACGCTCGCTTCCCAGGGTATCGCGCCAACGGCGTTCGAGCAGGAGCAGAGGTCCCTGCTGGCCGTTCGCCAGTTGCAGGATGGGCTCTCCGAGAGCTCGTTCTTCACCCCGACCGAATTCCGCCGATTGATCGAGCTCGACCAGGAGCGTCGCGACGTCGCCTATGTGTTGCTTGATCCCCGCGAGATTGGCGCCGGGCTCACCGTGAGCGACATGGATGTTCAAGCCTATTACGCCACCAACTCCAGCCAGTTGCAGGCACCCGAAAGCGCAAACATCGAGTACGTGGAAGTGGCTCTGGCGGACATGGCACGGGACTATGCGCCTGACGACGAAGCCCTCCGCAAGGCGTATGAGGCCGATCCGACCCGCTTTCGGACCGCTGAAGAGCGCCGTGCGCGCCATATCCTCATAGCTGTTGACGCCAGCCGCAATGATTCCGCTGCAAAGGCCCTGGCAGACGATATTGCTGCTCGCCTTGCCAAGGGCGAGGATTTCCCGGCGCTGGCAGCGAAGTACTCCGGTGACCCCGGATCCGCAGCCAAGGGTGGCGATCTGGGCTTTGCCGCGGCCGGCAACTACGTCGAAGCGTTCGACAAGACCCTGTTCGCGCTCCAACCGGGTGAGACCTCCGCCCCCGTCAAGACCGAATTCGGTTATCACATCATCCGGCTCGATGAACTGCGGCCGGGCGCCGAGCGCAGCTTCGAGGTGGTCCGTGATCAACTGTCCGACGAATTGCGCAAGCAGCGAGGGCAGGACGAGTTCTACGCCCTCGCTGAGCGCGTAGACGACCTGGCGCTCGAGAATCCAACCTCGCTGGAAACCGTGGCCAAGGACACGGGCCTGAAAGTCCAGCGCTATGACGGGTTCACACGGGAGGGCGGCGGTCCCCTGGGAGCCAATGCAAATCTCGTCAGTGCGATCTTTTCGCCCGGTGTCCTCGAAGGCAGCGAGAACACCCCCCTCATAGAACTCGACGAAACGCGGGCGATCGTGGCCCGGGTTGCCGAGCACAAATTACCCGCGGCGTTGCCACTTGAGCAGGTTCGTGGCGAGATCGAGAACCGTTTACGAATCCTGCGTGCCAGTACCGAAGCCACCCGTCGGGGCGAGGCCGTCGTCAAGCGCGTTCAGGCCGGGGAAACCCTGGCTGCCGTAGCAACTTCAGAGCGACTCAGGGTCACTGAGGCGGGCCCCGTGACGCGGCGGTCACCGGTCTTGCCACCCGATCTCCTCAAGGCCGTTTTCGGCGCGCCAAAGCCCGATGGCAAGCCGGTCGTCCAGGGGGCGAGCCTCGGGTCAGCGGGCTTTGCGATTTTCGAAGTGCGTTCCGTGGCGCCCGGCGAGCCTGAACGGATTCCGCAGGAGCAGCGGAATGAGCGCCGGAAGTCGCTTGCCCAGAGGACCGCTGTGAATGAGACTGAGGCCCTGGCAGCCCAGCTGCGCGAGTCGGCCAACGTGGTGGTCGCACCGGACCTTTTCAAGACCGAGGACGGCGAATCGCCCTAGCGTCCTGGCGTCCCAGGGACTACAGGTTCATCCCCACCTGGCTGTACCCGCCGTCCACGTACAAGATCTCGCCGGTGACGCCGGCGGCCAGATCAGAGCAAAGAAACGCAGCCGCATTTCCCACGTCCTCAATGGTCACATTGCGACGGATGGGTGTGGCGGTGGCCACGTGCTGCAGCATCGACCGGAACCCGCCGATACCCGCCGCCGCCAGGGTCTTGATGGGTCCCGCCGAAATGCCGTTGACCCGGGTACCCGTCGCACCGAGTTCGGCTGCCATGAAGCGCACGTTGGCTTCCAGGCTGGCCTTCGCTGGCCCCATCACGTTGTAGTTGGGGATGGCCCGTGCGGCTCCCAGGTAGGTCAGGGTCAGCAGGGCGGAAGACGACGACAGCAGGGGGCGGCCAAACTTGGCCAGGGCCGCAAAGCTGTAGCTGCTGATGTCGTGCGCGATCCGGAACCCCTCCCGCGTGACTGATTCCAGATAGCTCCCCGCCAGCTGGTCCCGCGGGGCAAAGGCGACGGAGTGAACGATGATATCCACGTTGGGCCAGGTGCCGGCGAGGGAATCGTACATCCGGCGGATTTCGTCGTCAGACGAGACATCGAGGGGCAAGCAGATTGACGAGCCCGTTTCTGCGGCCATCTCCCGAACGCGTTCGCCGAGGCGCTCGGTTTGGTACGTATAGGCCAGGCTGGCGCCTTCCCGGGCCATTGCCTGGGCAATACCCCAGGCAATCGATCGTTCGCTGGCGACCCCGGTAATCAGGGCGCGCTTTCCGGCAAGGAATCCCATGCGAGTCTCACTTCCGCCAAGTCCCAATGTCGACAGTGTAAGGCCAGCGCCGGGCGTGGGCTAATATACGGTCATGCGTCCGAACTGGCTCGAGACAGGCACCGGCGCCGCGTTGTTGCGGGAGGAGTCCCGTCAGGTCGCGGGAGCCTTCGAGAACATCTTCGGCGACCAGTTCCTGCAGATTGGAGCGTGGGGCGATCCGGGATTGTTTCGTCGTCACGCCCGCACCCGGCGCTACGCGGTTGTTGCGGCGAGACGGGGGCCCGGCGTGGATTTCGTCAGTGCCGCGGAGGATCTCGCGGTGCCTACTGATTCAATCGATGCGGTCTTTCTGCCTCACGTCCTCGAAAGCGCTGAGGACCCGCATGCGGTACTCCGGGAGGTGGATCGTATTCTCCGTCCCGATGGCCATGTGGTGATTGCCGGGTTCAATGCCTGGGGATGGTGGGGCGTGCGCCACTTCCTCTCGGGGCGGCGATTTCCTGCTGGGGTCCAGCGCCTGGTTTCTGAGTACCGCCTCCGGGATTGGCTGCATCTGCTGGACTACTACGTCGAGCCGGCTCGCTTTCATTACATGTCGGCGCCGGTCTACCGCTCGTTTGGTCCTTCGGAATTACCTGCCGACGACATGCCGGCAGAGGCCGGAACCGGGGGCCGCCAGTGGCGGCAGCCGATAGCTAATTTCCGCCGCTGGAACCCGCTCGCCGGCTGCTACCTGCTGATCGCCCGCAAGGAAGTCTTCACCGTGACGCCGATCCGCCCGGCGTTTCGTCGCCGGCCCCGGCTCGTGGGCAGCTTGGTCAATCCCACGACTCGGAATGTTGCGTGACGGACGTTGAACTGTTCACCGACGGGGCCTGCCGCGGGAATCCTGGACCTGGAGGGTGGGGCGTCCTGCTCCGGGCGAAGGGCAAGGAGCGCGAATTGTGCGGCGGTGCGCTGTCGACAACGAACAACCGCATGGAGCTCACGGCGGCAATCGAGGGGCTGGAGGCATTGACGAGGCCCTGTACCGCGGCCGTCTATACCGACTCCGAGTACCTGCGCCGGGGAATTGGCGAGTGGCTTCCGCGATGGAAGGCTGCGGGCTGGCGGACCGCCGCCCGCAAGCCCGTCAAGAACGAGGACCTGTGGCGCCGTCTCGAGGCCGCTGCTGGCCCCCACGAGATCTCCTGGCACTGGGTGAAAGGCCATTCCGGTCACGTCGAGAATGAGCGGGCGGACGGCCTCGCCAATCGGGGCCTGGACGAAACCCTGGCAGCGGATCGGCCGACTGAGTCAGCGGTCAAGTAGCGGGGCAGGGGCCAAAAGCATGCGCCAGATCATCCTGGACACCGAGACCACGGGCCTCGAGGTGGAGAAGGGTCACCGGGTGATCGAGCTGGGCTGCGTCGAACTGATCAATCGGCGCCGCACCCACCGCACCCTGCATCACTACCTTCAGCCGGACCGGGAGATCGACCCGGGGGCCCAGGAGGTCCACGGAATCTCAGCCGACATGCTGGCGGGCAAGCCGCGCTTTGCGGACGTGGTGCAGGAGTTTCTCGAGTTCGTCGGTGATGCCGAACTGGTGATCCATAACGCTGCCTTCGACGTGGGCTTCCTGAATGCGGAGCTGCGGGTTCTGGGGGCGGATGCACCCCGGATTCCCGGTCTATGCACAGTGGTCGACACGCTGGCGCTCGCCCGGCGACTCCACCCTGGCCAGCGCAACAGCCTTGACGCCCTCTGCAAGCGCTACGACGTGGACAATGCGGGCCGCGAGTACCACGGTGCCTTGCTTGACGCCCAGTTGCTGGCCGACGTCTACCTGGCCATGACGGGCGGCCAGGCGACACTGCTCCTCGATCAGGGCGCGACCGAGACCACTGTGCACCAGTCGGCGCATCGGCAGGTTTTGCGGGCCGGGTTGCCGCTTCCCATCGTCCGCGCGTCGGCCGAGGAACTCGTGGAACACGAGCGATACCTCGCGCTGCTGGACAAACAGAGCGGCGGCAAAACCCTGTGGCGAAAGCTCGGCTGAGTGGCGGAATGAAGGAATCACTCGGCCAGGCTTTTGCCGGCAATTTCCTTGGCGAGGCTCCGGACTGGTACAAGGCAACAATTGCCGGTTTCCTGTTGCTCAACCCGCTGGTCGCCATCACGGTCGGGCCATTTGCCGCCGGGTGGCTGCTGGTCGCGGAATTCATCTTCACCCTGGCAATGGCCCTGCGGTGCTACCCCCTGCAGCCCGGTGGCCTGTTGGCCATTGAAGCGGTGGTCATCGGGTTAACCTCCGCCGAGTCGGTCTATCGCGAAACGGAACACAATTTCCCCGTCATTCTTCTGCTGATTTTCGTCGTGGCAGGCGTCTGGTTCCTCCGTGACATCCTGCTCGTCCTGTTTGGGCGCCTGCTCCTCGGGGTGCGGTCCAAGCGGCTTCTTGCCCTTCTGTTCTGCGCCTCCGCTGCGGTTCTGTCCGCATTTCTCGATGCACTCACCGTGATCGCCATGGTCATTGCCGTGGCCGAGGGCTTCTACCGGATCTACAACCAGGTGGTGGCGGAACAGCACAACGCTGCCTCCGACGGCCGGATGAACGATGACTCACTGCCCGAACTGACGCGCCAGGACCTGGACCAGTTCCGGGCCTTTCTGCGGAGCCTCGTGATGCACGCCGCCGTCGGTACGGCGCTGGGCGGCGTAAGTACGCTGGTTGGTGAACCTCAAAACCTCCTGATCGGGAAGGAAGCCGGCTGGGCGTTTGTCGATTTCTTCGTCAAGGTGGCGCCGGTCTCGATGCCCGTCCTCGCGGCGGGCCTGATGACCTGCCTGCTGCTCGAAACCACCCGGTGGTTCGGCTACGGGACGGAATTGGGGCCGACAGTCCGGCAGGTTCTCAGTGAACACCAGTCGCGAGCCGACGAGGCCCGCACACGACGGGGCAATTGCGCCCTGGTGGTCCAGGGTCTGGTTGCCTGCGTGCTGGTCGTTGCACTCGCATTCCACTTGGCCGAGGTGGGATTGATCGGGTTGCTGATTATCGTGCTGGCAACGGCTTTGAATGGAGTCGTCGAGGAGCGACGCCTGGGACCTGCCTTCGAAGCGGCGTTGCCGTTCACGGCGCTGCTTGGCGTCTTTTTCGCCATCGTGGCCGTGATCCACGACCAGGGACTGTTCGACCCCATTGCGAACTGGGTGCTTGGGCTTGAGGGCCGTTTTCAGGTGGTGATGTACTTCCTGGCCGCCGGCGTGCTGTCCGCGGTCAGTGACAACGTTTTCGTGGGTACGGTTTACATTGCACAGGCGAAGAATGCCCTCCTGGCCGGGGCTATCAGCCGCGAACAGTTCGACGTCCTGGCGGTGGCCATCAACACGGGGACGAACATCACGAGTGTCGCTCCCCCAAACGGCCAGGCCGCGTTCCTTTTCCTCCTCACC
>JBDSWH010000250.1:0-6548 GCA_039926785.1 Gammaproteobacteria bacterium | reverse complement strand
TGGGTTTCGCTCGGGAAGAGCTCCTCACGTCGGCGGCAACGGTCGGTGAACTTTATGCCGAGCTGGACCAGCGCCATGCGTTTCCGGCGATCGGCCGCGTCAAGGTGGCGGTGAACGACGAGTTCCGGGACTGGAACTCGCCCATACAGGATGGCGACCTGGTCGTCTTCATCCCGCCGGTGGCCGGCGGGTGAGTCACTTCGACTTCACCCGGGCGGCCATTGCGCCGGAGCACTATCGCGCCCAGGTCAGCGATCCAGTGGCCGGCGGCTACGCCAGCTTCGAGGGCTGGGTGCGCAACCACAACGAGGGGCGGGGTGTCCTGCGCCTGGAGTACGAGGGCTACGAGGCGCTGGGCATCAAGGAGGGTGACCGCGTCATTGCGGAAGCGCTGGCCCGCTTTCCGGTGGCGAAGGCCCACTGCGTGCACCGGCTCGGAATGCTGGAAATCGGCGACATGGCCGTCTGGGTGGGCGTCACGGCGGCCCACCGGAATGCCGCCTTTGCGGCCTGCCGCTACATCATCGACGAGATTAAGAACCGCGTGCCGATCTGGAAGAAGGAGCACTACGCCGAAGGTGACTCCGGCTGGATCAACTGCGAGGTCAGGACTTCTGACGCTCCCGCTCGATCAGCTCCTCCGTAACACCCAGCAGATCCTGCTGATTGCGGATCTGCGGCCCATCCGTCGTGTACTTGCCGTCGATGACCAGCAACGGCACGCCGCGCACCCGGTACTTGACGGTCAGGTCCTTCGCCCGCTTCAACTGGCTCTCAACGGCGAATGACCGGAACGTCTTGTTGAAGTCGGCGGCCGATACGCCGTTCTGCTCGAACAGCTGCTGGATGTCCTTCTCTTCTGTCATCGCGTGGTTCTCGACGTGGATAGCCTTGAACATCGCCGGGGTGATCGTGTCGAGCTTGCCGAGTGCCTCGGCGGTGTAGAAGACGCGAGCGTGGATCTCATTGGTCGGATTCCAGATGACGGGAATGCGCACGAAGCTGACATCCGGGGGCAGCTTCTTCTTCCAGTCGGACAGCACCGGCTCCAGGTTGTAGCAGTGCGGGCAGCCGTACCAGAAGACTTCCGCGACCTCGATCTTGCCGGCTGAGCTGCTGGTGCCCTGGGCGGAGGTCAGCACGCTGTAGTACTCGCCTTCCTTGTACTGCCAGTTGGTCTTGGCGGGACTTCCCGCCGAGCTGGCCGCCGAGCTGGCCGCCGAGCCGGCCGCCGAGTTGTCCGCCAGGACGATGTCCTTGCCGAGTGCGCCATTGGTGGCGGCTGCCGCTTCCGTTCCCGCGGATTCCTCGACCACCGCTGCTGCGGCTGCCGCTTCAGCTGGAGCCTCCGGGGCGGGCGCTGGCGCGGCGATCGGGGCAATCGCCGCCGCCGGGGTGCTTTCGCTGGCCGCCGCCGGGGCGGGAACCTCGGTCTGCGGAGCCTTGCCGCACGCCGCGGTGATGGCAACGATGGTGGCGAGAAACAGGAATCGGATGCGGGTCATGGAACTGCCCTCAATGGCCCCGCGTCAGCGCAGGCCCTGGATGTAGGAAGCAACAGCCTTGATTTCGTCGTCGGTCAGCGTGGCGGCGACATTGCGCATCATTTGCGTATCGCCATCGGAGGCCCGCTCCTTGCTGCGGTAGGCCGTCAGCTGGGAGGCGGCGTAGGCGGCGTGCTGGCCCGCGAGGGACGGCCAGCCGGCGGCCGGATTGCCCTTGCCCGTTGGGCCATGGCAGGCGAGGCAGGCAGGGACACCGGATTCCTTGTTGCCACCCCGGTAGAGGCGTTCCCCGGCGCTGACGAGCGCGGGATCGGCCACGCCGTCCACCGGTTTCTGCGCGGCAAAGTAGGCGGCCAGATCTGCCATGTCTTCATCGGTGAGCGGCAGTGCCATGCCACTCATCAGGACGTTCTTGCGCTCGCCACTCTTGAAGGACTGGAGCGACTTGGCGAGATAGCCCTCGTGCTGGCCCGCGAGGGTGGGCCACTCGGGATTCAGGCTGTTGCCATCCAGGCCGTGGCAGGCGGAGCAGCTCACCGCCTTGGTCTGGCCCGCTTCCGCCGAGCCCGAGGCGAGCCCCGGACCAGAGAATGCAGCACCGACGATGCAGACTGCCAGGACCACGACGGCAGGCAAGGTGAGCGTGGTTGGGGCGTGTTTTACGACATCCATAGCGCTTGTTCTGTAAGGAAAAATCGGAAGAAGTACCGTGCTAGACTGCGGCCGCGCGGAATTGTACACCAGCGCCTTTGCCGAGCCACCCCGATGTCCCTGTTCCCCGAGGCCCGGTTTCTCACCAGCGCGGCCCGGGCCAGCCAGTTTCTGCCCGACGAGGGCGCCGAAGTCGCCTTTGCGGGGCGTTCCAACGCGGGCAAGTCCAGCGCCATCAACACAATTCTCGGTCGCCGGGATTTTGCGCGCACCAGCAAGACCCCGGGCCGCACGCAACTCATCAACTTTTTCGCCCTGGCCGAGGGCCAGCGCCTGGTCGACCTGCCGGGCTACGGCTATGCGCGGGTTTCCCGGGAGATGCGCGAACAATGGCGGGAAATGCTCGGTGACTACTTTGACAGCCGCCAGTCCCTGGCCGGGCTGATGGTGGTTGTCGACAGCCGGCGAGGCGTCGGCGACTTCGACCTGCAAATGCTGGACTGGGGCCGGGCACTCGACTGCCGGCTCTACGTGCTGCTCACGAAGGCGGACAAGCTCTCGCGCCAGGAGGCCGCCGAGGCCCTCAAGTCCGCGACACGCGAGTTGCAGGATCTGCGGGTGGACGTGCAGCTGTTCTCAGCCACGTCGAAGCTGGGTCTCGACGACGCTCGCGCCGTCCTTACCACCATGCTCGCTGGTCATTCGGACACCGACGGACCGACCGATGCCGCCGGGCAAAAAAAGGCCTCGGGTGCGTCCAGGGGTTAAGAGCACCCGAGGCCAATGAGCATCCGGCTTGGGGTGGCCGGTTTGCTATGCCCGCCCAGGGAGTAAGGCGGGCAGTCTCTCGGACTCATTTGGACTGGATCTAAGGACGGAAGTTCCAACGTCCCCAGGCCCGCGACGAGCGCCGCGACGTCAGTGCGCTTCGTCCCAGTTGAGGCCGGTGCCCGCGTCCACCTTCAACGTCACGCGGAGATCCGCGGCGCCTGACATGAGCGCCATCACCTGTTTCTGCACTGCGACCAGCTCGGCCGCGGGGACTTCCAGCACCAGTTCGTCGTGGACCTGCATGATGATCCGCGCCTCGCTGCCGCTCTGCCGAAGCCAGTGGTCCACGCTGATCATCGCCTTCTTGATAATGTCCGCGGCGGTGCCCTGCATGGGCGCATTGATCGCGCTGCGCTCGGCGTATTGCCGTCGGGCGGGTTGCCGGGCCCGGATGTCCGGCAGGTAGAGCCGTCGCCCGAACACGGTCTCCACGTAGCCCTGCTCACGGGCCTGCACCCGCGTCCGGTCCATGTAGGCCTTCACGCCGGGGTAGCGGGAGAAGTAGAGGTCCACGTAGGTCTGGGCCTCGTTCCGGGCAATGCCGAGTTGCCGCGCCAGGCCGAAAGCCGACATGCCGTAGATGAGGCCGAAATTGATTGCCTTCGCGGAGCGGCGCTGGTCTGTCGTCACGGCGGGGAGCGACACACCGAAGACCTCCGCGGCCGTCGCCTGGTGCACGTCCTGGTCCTCGGCAAAGGCCTTCAGCAGCCCCTCGTCCTCCGACAGGTGCGCCATGATCCGCAGCTCGATCTGGGAGTAGTCCGCGGCGAGCAGCGTGCAGCCGGGTTTTGCGATGAACGCCTGCCGGATCCGCCGGCCCTCTTCCGTCCGGATCGGAATGTTCTGCAGATTGGGATCTGTCGAGGACAGGCGCCCGGTCGCCGCCACGGCCTGGTGGTAGGAGGTGTGGATGCGTCCCGTGCGGGCGGCCACCTGCTCGGGCAGCTTGTCCGTATAGGTGGACTTGAGCTTGCTCAAGGAGCGGTAGTCCAGGATCAGCTTCGGCAGCGGGTGCTGTTCCGCCAGTTCGGCCAGTGCATCCTCGTTGGTGGAGGGCTGCTTGGTTGGCGTGTACTGCGTCACCGGTAGCTTCAGTTCGTTGTAGAGCACTTCCTGTAACTGCTTCGGCGAACCGATGTTGAAGGGGTGACCCGCCGCCTCGTGGGCCTCCTTCTCCAGCGTGGCCATCTTCCCTGCAAATTCGCCCGACAGGGCGCGGAGCAGTCGGGCATCCACGAGGACGCCGGTGTCCTCCATGCGAAGGAGAACGGGCACCAGCGGCTGCTCGATGGATTCGTAGAGGGCAGCCAGCGTGGGCGTCGCCTCCAGCTGCGGCCAGAGTGCGGTGTGGAGGCGGAGGGTGATGTCCGCGTCCTCGGCGGCGTACTCCGCGGCCTTCTCCACCGACACCTGGTCGAACGTGATCTGTTTTGCACCCTTGCCGGCCACGTCCTCGAAGTGAATCGTGTCCAGTCCCAGGTACTTTCTTGCCACCGAGTCCATGTCGTGGCGTGTCGCGGTGCTGTCGAGCACGTAGGACTCCAGCATCGAGTCGTATCGCATCCCCGCGAGTTGAATGCCGTGGTTTGCCAGCACGTGGGCGTCGTACTTCAGGTGATGGCCCACCTTGTGGGCGTCCGGATTCTCCAGCCAGGGCTTGAGGCGCTCCAGTACCGCGCTGCGATCAAGCTGTTCCGGCGCTCCGACGTAGCGGTGGGCGACGGGAAGGTAGGCCGCCTTGCCGGGCGCCAGGCCGAACGACAGGCCGACCACTTCCGCTGCCATGTAGTTGAGGCTGGTGGTTTCCGTGTCAAAGGCCACCAGCTCGGCGTTTTCGATGAGGACGAGCCAGGCATCGAACTGTTCCGCCGTCAGAATCGTCTCGTAGTGGCGTGAAACGGGGTCGGGTAGCCGGACGGGCGGGGCTGCGGGAGCCGGATCTTCCGCCGCTGCTGTGGCCTGGGCAGGAACCTCAGCGGGCGTGTCGGCGAAGTTTCCGGGGGCTACCGCCTTGTCGGGGGCAGCCTCGTCCGCCACCCGAAGCAGGCTGCGGATTTCGAGTTCCTCCGCGAGCTTCTTCAGCGCCGCCACGTCCGGCGCACCCGGCACGAGATCCCCGGGGGCGAGGGTGAGCGGCACGTCCACATGAATGGTGACCAGCTGCTTCGACAACGGGATCTGCGCCAGGCTCTCCCGCAGTTTTTCCCCGACTTTGCCCTTGATCTCGCCGGCCCGCGCCACGATCGTATCCAGGTCACCGAATTCGGCCAGCCACTTGGCTGCTGTCTTCGGACCGACGCTGGGCACACCCGGGACGTTGTCGGAGGTGTCTCCGACCAGGGTGAGGTAGTCGATCATGCGTTCCGGCGGAACACCGAACTTGTCCAGCACGCCGGCGGGATCCAGCTCCCGGTTGCTGATCCCGTCGAAAAGCCGGATGTGCTCGTTGACCAGCTGGGCCATGTCCTTGTCGCTGGTCGCGATCAGGGTGTCGATGCCGGCGGCTTCTGCCCGCCGCGCCAGCGTGCCGATCACGTCGTCCGCCTCCACGCCTGACTCGCGAAGCAGGGGCAGGCCCAGGGCCCGGACCATCGCCAGCAGCGGCTCGATCTGCGATTGCAGGTCGTCGGGCATTCGCTCGCGGGTGGCTTTGTAGTCCGCGTACAGCTCGTCCCGGAACGTGGGACCCGGAGCGTCCATGACCACGGCCATCAGGTCCGGACTCCGCGTGCGCCGGATCTGCCGCAGCATATTGAGGAAACCGAAGATGGCGCCCGTGGGCTGGCCGCGGGAGGTGGTCAGCGGCGGGAGGGCGTGGAACGCACGGTACATATATGAGTAGCCGTCCACCAGGACCAGCCGGCGGCGCGCGGGCGGGTCGCTGACGGCAGTGGCGGGACCGGTCACCGGGACTCTGCCGGCTCGGGGGCTGCCGGGATTGTCTTCCGCTCGCCCCGGTCGGCCTCGCCCTTGTCGACTTTATTCGGGACCGGCACCTCCGTGGCCGGCTCGGCCGGCTCGGCCGGCGGGGGTGGCTCGTAGAGCGCACCCTTCATGCCGCAACCCTGAAGGAGGAAGATGAGAAGCATCGCGGGGAGTTTGCGCATGGCCGGATTATACGGGGGGGCCTCCGGGGAATTCCCGATCGAAGCACCCACCAGCGACGACCGGCACGGGATCCGCGACCTCTACCGGGCAGCCGCTGCCACGCCTGGCGGCCTTGCCCGGACCGCCGCATCGAGTTGATTGCGCGCGAGAGTAACCGGCGCGCCATCGAGCTGTATCGTAGCCTCGGGTTCGTGGAAGAGGGCAGGCTGGTGGAGCGGATCTGCCGGCCGGACGGCGGCTACGAGGCCGACGTGCCCATGGCGTGGATCCGCGGCCGGGTCTGAGGCGCTCGTTGCGGGGACCTCAGCGGCGCTCCGGACTCCGAGCGTCGATGAGGCTATTACGTCGTCGCTCCCCATCGTAACGGGCATAGCAATGACAAGGTGAACACGGTATACCGCACGATCACGCTGGAAGGCATAGCCATGTTTGCAAGTTCGGCGCCTGCCGGCC
>JBDSWH010000249.1:0-3751 GCA_039926785.1 Gammaproteobacteria bacterium | reverse complement strand
CTGGACTACTACAACCACAACCTGGATACCTCGGAAGCGTTCTATCCCCAGGTCATCACGACGCGGACCTACGCCGACCGGCTCACCACCCTGAAGACCGTGCGGGACGCGGGACTGAAGGTCTGCTGCGGCGGCATCATCGGGCTCGGTGAAGCGGACCAGGACCGCATCGAACTGCTGCACACACTGGCCACGCTGCCGGAACACCCGGAAAGCGTGCCCGTGAATAAGCTGGTCAAGGTCGAGGGCACGCCCCTCGCAATAGCGGGGGACAGCGAGTCCGGCGTGGACCCGCTGACATTCGTCCGGGTGATCGCCGTTGCCCGGCTCCTGATGCCACGCTCCCGCGTCCGCCTTTCCGCAGGCCGCACCGACATGAGCGACGAGCTGCAGGCCCTGTGCTTCTTCGCGGGCGCCAACTCCATCTTTTACGGCGAGCAGCTGCTGACGACACCGAATCCCGCCACGGACCGCGACCTGGAACTGATGGCCCGGCTGGGCCTCCGGCCCGCGGCGCCGCTGCCTGCCGAACCCCTGGGTGCATGAACGCTGGCAGCCCGCCGATTGATCAGCGGCAGGTCGGCCGCGCGTTCGCCCGCGCCGCTGCCACCTACGACACCGCGGACGTCCTGCAGACCGAGGTGCGGAACCGTCTGCTCGAACGCCTGGATTGGGTGCAGTTGCAGCCCCGGCGGATCCTCGACCTGGGCGCGGGAACAGGCAAGGCGCTGGCCGCGCTGGCGGCCCGCTTCCCGGATGCGGATGTCATCGGCCTCGATCTCGCGCCGGCCATGCTGGGAGTCGCCTCCCGTCGGCCTTTCGATGGCCGGCCGCCGTTGCTCGTCGGCGGCGACGCCGCGCAGCTACCACTCCCCGACGAGAGCGTGGATCTGGTGTTCTCCAGCCTGGCGATTCACTGGAGCCCGGCACTGGACGGCGTCCTCGCCGAGGTCCGCCGCGTGCTGCGGCATCCCGGGCTCTTCACCTTCGCCACGCCCGGCCCCGGGTCCTACCGGGAACTGCGGGCGGCCTGGCGCACCGTGGACGAAACCCCCCACGTGCTGCCGTTTCCCGAAATGCGGGCCCTGGGCGACGGGCTCGTCAGGGCGGGCCTCGCCGAGCCGGTCCTGGACACGGACGAGCTGACACTCCAGTACCGGGACCTCCGGCAGCTGATCGACGACCTCCGGGCGACGGGCACCACCAACGCCAGCACCGGCCGGCGGCCGGGACTGACGGGCCGCGGGGCCTGGTCGCGACTCACCGCCGCTTACGAACGGGAGCGGGGAGCGGATGGCCTCCTGCCGGCCACCTTCGAGGTCGTCTTTGGCCAGGCCTGGGCGGCGGGCGCACCGCGCCGCCGCCGCGGGCCCGGGGACGAATTCACCGTGCCCCTCGACAGCCTGCAACACCGCAAACGACTGTTTCCGAACGTCTAACGGCATCCCTCCATGCGGCCCCGCAAATTGCACCCGTACGGGCTGTTCAAGTAAAATTTCGCGGCCCGAGAAGGTGTTCTCCCGTGCATTCGTTCGAGCTTCGGCCGAATTCCTCCCTGACGCCCCGCGCCGCCGCCTGGTTTTACGGTTCGCTCGTGGCCGTGGTTCTGGGGGTGGCGCTGGGCTGCGCGGCGCTCGGTTTCTGGCCGGTGCTGCCCTTCGCAGGACTGGAAGTAGCCGTGCTGTGCGGGGCGGTCATCTGGATAAATCGCCGCGCGGAGATCCGGGAGTACATCCGTGTCGACGACGTGTCGGTAGTCGTCGAGAAGTGCCGGGCCAACCGCGGCGACGCGAGCCGCAAGGCCTGGGCCTTCCAGCGACCCTGGACACGGGTGGAATTGCGCACCGGCCAGCCGGCCCACTGGCCCAGCCGGCTGCTGTTCAGCTCCCGGGGCCTGAGCGTGGAAGTCGGCGGCTTTCTGACGGACGGCGAGCGGCAGGGACTGAAGAACCGGCTGGCAGAATTGCTGGCTGACGATGACCTATCAACGGGAAGAAACTGACATGTATCGAGTTGCCTCCAACGCCCGCCGGCTCCTCTCCGGCACCCTGCTGACGGCCGCGCTGACAGCGCTGGCGGCGCTTCCCGCCCAGGCGGCCTGGACACTGAACATGACCCAGGGCGTGACGTCCACCAGCCGGGAGGCCTACGACCTGCACATGCTGGTCTTGTGGATCTGCACCGTCGTCGGCATCGGCGTCTTCGGTGTGATGATCTACGCCATCGCGACCTTCCGGAAATCAAAGGGTGCGGTGCCTGCCACGTTCTCCCACAATACGAATGCCGAGATCATCTGGACCGTCATCCCCACGCTGGTCCTCATCTTCCTGGGCTACGAGACCGCCCCGGCCCTGGTTCGGATCGATGACACCCGTAATTCCGAAATGACCATCAAGATCACCGGGTACCAGTGGAAGTGGCAGTACGAGTACGTCGGGGAGGGCTACTCCTTCTTCAGCACGCTGGCCGATACCAGCAACGCCGCCCGACAGACGGGCTCTGGCATCGACCCGACGACGGTCGACCATTACCTGCTGGACGTCGATAACGTGCTGGTCGTGCCGGTCGGCGTGAAGATCCGCTATCTGCTCACCGCCAACGACGTTCTGCACGCCTGGTGGGTACCGGCCTTCTCGATCAAGCGGGACGCCATCCCCGGCTACGTGAACGAGGGCTGGTTCAAGGTCGACAAGGCCGGCGTCTACCGCGGGCAGTGCGCCGAGCTCTGCGGCAAGGACCACGGCTTCATGCCCATCGTGGTTGAGGCGGTGCCGAAGTCGGACTTTGACGCCTGGCTTGCCGCGAAGAAGGCCCCGGCGGCCGTTGCCGCCAACTGACCCGCCAATCAATCTGAATGCCGAACTCGGAGCACGCGAGATGAGCACCACCACCGATTCCCACGCCGGCCACGGCCATGGCGATCACGCCCATGACGCCCAAAACCATGCGGCGCACGGCCCCGCCAAGGGCCTGACCCGCTGGCTCTTCACGACGAACCACAAGGACATCGGCACCCTTTACCTCCTGTTTGCCCTGGTGATGCTGTTCGTGGGGGGTGGCATGGCCATGATCATCCGCCTGGAGTTGTTCCAGCCCGGCTTGCAGTTCGTGCATCCCGACTTCTTCAACCAGATGACCACCATGCACGCGCTGATCATGATCTTCGGGATGATCATGCCGGCGTTCGTGGGCTTCGCGAACTGGATGATCCCGCTGATGATCGGCGCGCCGGACATGGCACTGCCTCGGCTCAACAACTGGTCGTTCTGGATCCTGCCGTTCGCCAGCGGCATCCTGCTTTCCACGCTGTTCATGGACGGCGGTGGCCCGGCCGGCGGCTGGACGCTCTACCCGCCGCTGTCCCTCCAGGCCGGCAACTCCTTTCCCTTCACGATCTTCGCGGTGCACCTGCTCGGCATGTCGTCGATCCAGGGCTCGATCAACATCATCGTGACGATCATGAACATGCGGGCGCCCGGCATGAGCCTGCTCAAGATGCCGCTGTTCGTCTGGACCTGGCTCATCACCGCCTACCTGCTGATCGCCGCCATGCCCGTGCTGGCCGGTGGCGTGACCATGCTGCTCACCGATCAGTTCTTTGGCACCACTTTCTTCCAGGCCGCTGGTGGCGGTGACCCCGTGCTCTTCCAGCACATCTTCTGGTTCTTCGGCCACCCCGAGGTCTACATCATCATCCTGCCGGCCTTTGGCATCGTGTCCCAGATCATCCCGACGTTCTCGCGCAAGCCGC
>JBDSWH010000248.1:0-12708 GCA_039926785.1 Gammaproteobacteria bacterium | reverse complement strand
GTACGGTCCCACCAGCCGCGGGACGGCCTCACGCAACCCCTGCTGGCGGCGATCCGTCGGCACCTGGGCGCGGACGGGCAGGCGCTGATCTTCCTGAATCGGCGGGGCTACGCGCCGACGCTGGTCTGCGTGGGTTGCGGCACGGTGGTGGGCTGCGATCGCTGCGATGCCCGCATGGTGCTGCACCACCAGCGAGGCCGGGTCACCTGCCATCACTGCGGCAGCGACCGGCCCGCGCCGGTCACCTGCCCGCACTGCCAGGCGGAACTGCGGGCTCTCGGCCAGGGCACGGAACGGCTGGAGGAGGCGCTGGGCCGGGAGTTTCCCGACCACCCGCTGGAACGAATCGATCGGGACACCACCCGGCGCCGCGGCGAGATCGAGCGCCGCCTCGACCGGGTGCGCAGCCGGGAGGCCCGGCTGCTCTTAGGCACACAGATGCTCACCAAGGGCCACGACTTCCCGGGCGTGACGCTGGTCGGCATCGTCGACGTGGACCAGGGATTGTTCGGCACCGACTTCCGCAGCGCCGAGCGGCTGGCCCAGACGTTCATCCAGGTAGCCGGTCGGGCCGGTCGGGCCGACCGCCCCGGTGAGGTGTACCTGCAGACGCTCTTCCCCGATCACCCACTGCTGCGGGTGCTCCTCTCCCAGGGCTATGGCGCCTTCGCGACCCTGGCACTTGGCGAGCGGCAGCAGGCGGGCTGGCCGCCCTGGTCGTCGCTCGCCCTGCTGCGCGCCGAAGCCGCGGAACGACCGCCCGTGTTCGAGTTCCTGGAGGCGGCCGCCGGCCTGGCCCGTCGGAACTTGCCGGCTGGGCTCCGCGTGCTGGGCCCCGCGCCGGCACCGATGGAACGGCGCGCAGGCCGGTACCGGGGCCAGCTGCTGCTGCAGGCGCCGGAACGCCGCGACCTGCGCCGCTTCCTGCCGGAGTTCCGGGCCATCGTTGGCTCGTTGCCGGCCCAGCGGCGCGTGCGCTGGAGCCTCGACGTGGATCCGTCGGAATTGTTCTAGAATTCTGCGCGTTCCATCAGGCCCGCCACACACCCGGATGCAAATCACCGCCCACATTGCGCAGGTCGTGTGCACAGCGCTCGACTGGCCGGTCGAACGGACGGCGGACGTGGAGGATGCCCTCACCGTTCCGCCGAACCCCGCACTGGGCGACATCGCCTTCCCCTGCTTCCTGCTGGCGAAGGAATTGCGCGCCGCGCCGATCCTGATTGCCAAAAACGTCGCCGCGAAGATCGGCCCCGATCCGATCGTCGCGAGCGCCCGGGCGGAAGGCCCCTATCTCAACCTGTTCCTGAACCGGGCGAACGCCACGGAACAGGTGCTGGGAGAGATCCGTGACAACCCCGTGAGCTTCGGTCACCGCGACCTCGGCGGCGGCCGCACCCTGGTGCTGGACTACTCGGCGCCCAACATCGCGAAGCCCTTCCATTTCGGCCACCTGCGCTCCACAAATCTGGGCGCCGACCTGGCCCGCATCTTCACTTTCCAGGGCTGGCGGGTCCTGCGGAAGAATTACATCGGCGACTGGGGCACCCAGTTCGGCTTCGTCATCTGGGCCTGGCAGCAGTGGGGCGACGAGAAGGCTCTTGAGGCCCGCGCCATCGACTACCTGGTGGAGCTGTACATTCGCGCCAACCAGCTGAGCGAGCAGGATCCGGGCGTCCGGGAGCAGGCACGCAAGTTGTTCCTGCGCCTGGAGCAGGGCGATCCGGAGATCGTCGCGCTGTGGGAACGCTTCCGGAGCCTGTCGCTGGAAGGCTTCCATCGCACCTATGATCGGTTGGGCATCGGCTTCGACTCCTACGACGGGGAGTCCTCGCTGAACGCGAAGGTGCAGCCGGTCATCGCCCGCTTCCGCAAGGCCGGGGTCGCCCGGGAATCGCAGGGCGCCATCGTCGTGGACGTCTCCGACGTGCTCGGCCGGGAGATCGCGCCCTGCATGCTGCAGAAGTCCGACGGCGCCTCCACCTACGCCGCTCGGGACTGCGCCGAGGCCATCGACCGATGGGAGAAGTACCAGTTCGGCGCCAATGTCTACGTCGTATCCCGGCAGGAAGACCATTTCGCGCAGGTGTTCGCGGCGCTCGGCAAGCTGGCCGTGGCCGAGCAGTGGCCGGTCAACTGGCCGGCGCTGTGCGAGAACGTCAGCTTCGGTTACGTGCGGGGCATGTCCACCCGCAAAGGCGAAGCGGTCTGGCTCGAAGCAGTGCTCGACGAGGCCCGGGACCGGGCTACTCGTTACCGGCAGGACCGCGCTGCTGACAGCGCGCGGGCGCATTCCGAGCTGCCGGCCGCGGAGCTGGCGTCGATCAGTGAATCCGTGGGCCAGGCGGCACTGCTCTACTTCGACGTTTCATCCCGGCGGCTCACGGACGTGACATTCGACTGGGACACCGTCCTCCAGTTCGAGGGCAATACGGGTCCCTATCTTCAGTACACCCACGCGCGCATGAGCGGCATCTTCCGGAAGGCGGCCGACGCGGGCCTGGACACGAACGCGCGCCCGGGCGACCTCAAGCTGCTGGCCGCCGACGAGGAATGGGCGCTGGTGCAGAAACTGCGCGGGTTCAGTCACGCCGTCCGGCGGGCGGCGGAACAGCGGGAGCCTTTCGAGGTGGCGCACTACCTGCACGAGCTGGCGAGCGTCTTCAACGCCTTCTACAACCGGCACGTGGTGCTCGACGAGGCTGACCCGGCGCGTAGCCGGGCACGGCTGGTGCTCGTGGGCAGCACCCGCACCGTGCTGGCAACCGGGCTTGGCCTGCTCGGGATCCGTCCACTGGAGTACATGTAGTGGCAAAGGACGGGACCGGGCTGAAGCGCCGGCGCAATCGCCGGCGGAGCTCGACCGGGTTGCCCCGCGGTTTCGCGATGGGCGTCTTGCTACTCGTGTGTGTCGGACTCGTAGCCTGGTATTTCCGGTCCGAGTTCGACTCGCTCTTGTCGCCGAAGCCGAGGACGGAGTCCTCGGCGAAGGCCGGGACTTCCGGCGGCAAGGCGATGAAGGGCAAGCCCGAGGCGGCGGCACCGCCGGCCGAAGCCAGCGACAGTTTTGAGTTCTATGACGTCCTGCCCGACGCCGAGGTGGAGGTAACCGAGCAACCGAAGTCCGCGGGCCCCGGCGGCCCGCCACCCGTGTCGGTGCCGGGAACCTACGTAGTTCAGGCGGGCGCCTTTCCGAACGTCGCGGAGGCCGACAAGGTGAAGGCCCGGCTGGCCCTCCTCGGAATTGTTGCCGAGATCCAGTCGGCCGAAGCCAACGGCGAACTGTTCCATCGGGTGCGAATTGGTCCCGTCGAGAACCTGGACGAACTCAACCGGCTCCGCGCGCAGCTGCGCCAGAATGGCATCGAGTACCTCGTCATTCCCGTCGGTGAGTAGGCTCGCCCTGGCGACCCTACCGACGGCCCTTGAGCCGGCCAGGGGACTGGGCGCCGCCATTGGCGCATCGGGCTTGCTCACCAAGCGGGACGACCTGGCGGGCGCGACCTACGGCGGCAACAAAGTCCGCAAGCTTGAATATCTGCTCGGGGAAGCGCTCCGCCGCGGCTGCGACGCCGTCTTGACCTTCGGAGCCGCCGGCTCCAATCACGCCCTGGCAACGGCGATCCATGCCCGGCAGGTCGGCCTCGATTGCTACGCGGTGCTGACCGAGCAGATCCCCAATCCCTGGGTGGCGAACACGCTCCGCTGGCACTGCCTGCTCGGCACCCACATGGTGCCCACGACCGGCTTCGTCGAATCCCAGGCCGAAGCGGCGCGCGTGAAAGCCGCGCATCCAACCGGCGCCGACCGGCTCTACGAGGTGCCTTGGGGCGGCTCGTCCCCGTTGGGTTCGCTGGGCTTCGTAGATGCCGGCGCCGAGCTGGCAGCGCAGCTTGCCGCCGGGGGCGTCGACGGGCCGCTGCGCGTGTACCTGCCCTGCGGAACTATGGGCAGCGTCGCCGGGCTGCTCGTGGGCCTGCGCGTGGCCGGCGTCGATGCGACGGTGGTGAGCGTCAAGGTGGTGCCCCAGGTCGTGGTGGACGCCGCTGCCGTGCTGCGGCTCGCATCGGAAGTCACCCGGTTGCTGCCTCCGGAACTGGCGCCCGCGGCGGAAGAACTTGCGGCGCGCCTGGAATTCCGGGCGGAATTCGCGGGGGCAGGCTACGCCGTACCCACGCCGGAATGCGTCGAGGCCGTGGCGCTGGCGGCGGAGCATCAGGGCATCAAGCTGGATACGACCTACTCGGGCAAGGCACTGGCGTGTGTCGTTGCCGACGCCCGGAGCGGGCGGCTGGCAGGCCAGGTGCCGGTGTTCTGGCAGACGTGGAATTCGCGGCCTTACCCGCCCGGCCTCGCCGACGTCGATACATTCCGCCTGCCAGCGGCCTTCCGGAAGTTCTTTCGGTAGGAGCGGCTTCAGCCGCGATTGGTCTTGACCACGAACAATCGCGGCTGAAGCCGCTCCTACTCCTCTTCGGGTACCTGCCGGAAGTCGACGCCGAGCGCCCGCAACTTCCTGTAGAGATGCGTGCGCTCCATGCCAACGCGTTTCGCCAGCAACCCGACCCGCCCACCGCACAACGCCAGCTGCTGGGTCAGGTAGGCCTGTTCGAATTTCTCCCGCGCTTCGCGCAATGGCAAGCTGAGCAGATCCTGCTTCACCAATGGCTCGGGCCCACTGTTGGCCGGTGCCAGCTGCTCCTCCAGTTCGGCCAGGCTGATCTCTTCCACGCCGCCGGCCACCAGCAGGCGACGCACGAGGTTGCTGAGTTCGCGCACGTTGCCCGGCCAGGGGTAATGGCGGAGGCGGTTCTGCGCCGCCAGGCCGAAGCGGCGAAACGTCAGGCCTTCCTCGTCGACGAAGCGGTCGACCGTGTAGCGCAACAGTTCGGGCACATCCTCGTGCCGGTCGCGCAACGGGGGCATCCGCAGCTCCAGCACGGCGAGGCGCGCCAGCAAGTCGGCCCGCACCAGGCTCGCGCCTTCCAGAGCCAGGGAAGCGATCAGGCGCACGTCGAAGGCCACCGGCGTCGATTGCCCGAGGCGAACGAAGGAACCTTGCTCAAGCGCACCGGCCAGCAGCCGCTGCCCGCCGGGGCACAGGTCCTGGAGATCGCGGAGGAACAGGATGCCGCCGGCCGCCTGTTCGAGCGCACCGGGTTCGACGACCCCATCCACCACCGTGCCAAAGAGCAGCGCCGCCGCGTTCTCCTCCGGAATGGCGGCGCCGACGAGCGTCACGAACGGGCGCTGGCCATGTCCGGCGAGGTCGTACAGGTAGCGGGCAACGACGGTCCGCCCTGAACCGGGCTCGCCGACGACCAGAACCGGCTCGTGGCGCCGTGCAACGGCCGCCGCCTGCTCCCGGAGCGCGCGCATCAGGGGGCTCCGGCCACCCGGCTCCATGCGCTTGGGCAGCAGCGTCCGCGGTCCGGGCCGGCTCGGTTCCGGTGACCGGTCGAGTGCCTTCTCCACCGTGCGCAGGAGCTTGGCCAGTGACAACGGTTTCTCCACGAAGTCCACGGCGCCAAGGCGGGTCGCCTCGACGGCGGTCTCGACCGTGCCATGCCCGGAGAGGATCACCACCGGACACCGGGGCGAACCCTCCCGCGCCCATTCGCGGAGCAGGGTAATGCCGTCGACATCCGGCATCCAGACATCGAGGAGGATGAGATCGGGCCGGTCCCGGCCGACTTCAACCCGGGCGCTGGCGGCATCCGCCGCCACGCTGACGGCGTAGCCCTCGTCTTCGAGAATGTCGCTGATGGTATTGCGGATGTCGTCTTCATCATCCACAACGAGTATGTGTGCTGTGCTCATGCTCTTTCCCTCCACGGCTCGACCCGGAGCGGCCGCGTCTCGCTCAGTGCGTCACGGACCACGGCACGAACCGGCAGTCTCACGACGAGGCGCGCGCCCCGTTCCGGAAGATTCTCGGCGGCGACGGTACCGCCGTGCTCCTCGACCAGCTTCTTGACGATGGCGAGGCCCAGGCCGGTGCCCTTCTTCTTGCTCGTCACGTAGGGCTCGAACAGGCGGGCCAGCACGTCTGCTTCGATACCCGGCCCATTGTCCACCACGCTGATCTCGGCAAATGCTCGCTCCCCGCCCAGCATGCTGCGCGCAGCCACATCGATGACGCCATCGGGCTGGCCCTCCAGCGCTTCCTGGGCGTTACGAATCAGATTGTGCAGCAACTGCCGGACACGTACCGCATCCGCGTCCACCTCGAGGCCGTCCTCCAGCGCCAGCTTCACGACGGGCTGGCCCTCCTGGGCGCGGTACAGCCAGGCCACCTCGCGCACGAGCTGGCCCAGGTCCACCCGGGCGATGGTGACGGCCGGCGCGCGGGCGTATTCGCTGAAGGCATTGACCATGTCCCGCATCGCCTCGACCTGCTGGACGATGGTGTGGGTCGATCGGTCGAGAATCTGGCTGTCTTCCTGCGTCATCGTCGGCAGGTACCGGCGGCGGATGCGCTCGGCGGCGAGCCGGATCGGGGTGAGCGGATTCTTGATCTCGTGGGCCAGCCGACGAGCCACTTCGCCCCAGGCCGCTTCCCGCTGCGCCACGAGCAGCTCGGTCACGTCGTTGAAGACGACGATGGCGTCGGTGAAGCGGCCGACCGCGGGGGTTTCTCCACCGGACGCTTCGCCGGGCAACGCGGAGCTCGCGCAGTTCAGGATCCGCCGGGAGCCGTCCGTCCGCAGCACGATCTGGCCGCGCCACTCAAGCTGCTCGCCGGTCAGGTGCGGGCGGCAAGCATCGATGAACTGGGCCGGCAGCGGGCCCGTCCCGGCGATCTCGTCGAGCGATGCGCCGGCGCGGGCAGCGAGGTCCGCGCCGAGGATGGCGCCTGCCGCATCGTTGGCAATGCGGATGCGCCAATCGGGGCCGATGGCGAGTACGCCAGTGGACAGGCGCCCGAGGATCGTCGCCAGGTTGGCGCGTTCACGTTCCAGCTGTTGCTGGCTGATCCGGCTGTCCTCGCGGGCCCGGCCCAGCCGTTCGATCATCCCGTTGAAGGACTCGATGAGAAAGCCCACTTCGTCCGCCGCTCCGGGGGGCAGACGGGTGTCGAAGTCGCCCTTGGCGACAGCCTCGGTGCCGGCGGCCAGGGACTCGATCGGCGCCGCAAGCCGGCGCGCCAGGTAGAAGGCCGCGGTCGCCGCTGACAACAGCGAAAGCAGCAGGACGAGCGACAGGGTGAGCGTGAGATTGTCCTTGAGGGGCCCACGCAGGAAGCGGAGTTCGGAGTACCGGGTGTAGGTGTCCTGCACGGCGTCGGCCAGGCGCCCCTGCCGGTAGCCGATCGGGAATACCGCCTGCAGGTAGCGCCGGCCGGCGACGGCCGAGTCGCCGGGCATGACGTCCGGGATCACCACCGCGGCCCTGACCTGATAGCGCGCATTCCCCTGGGGCTCGAGGGCGACGAAGCGCTGGCTCTGAGCCAGTTCCGCCTGCGCGTCCTCAGACAGCGATGGGGGTAGGGCATCGCTCCGCGAGCTGGATGCGGCCACGCGCAGCGCCGGCGTGAACACGGTGAGTTCATCCGCATTCGCGTCTGCCCGCAGAACGCTGAGGGCGCGCGCGAGCGCCTCCCCGTCGAGGTTGCCCAACGCGGCCGCGAGGGCGTTGGTCTGGGTGAGGCGCGATGTAGCCTGGACCTCGAGCGACTCCCGGCTCAGGCGCAGCGCCGACGCCAGCTCCTGCTCCAGATCGGAATCGAACCAGCTATCGATCCCGCCGTTCACGAACTGCAGGGCGAACAGGTAGACGACGAGGAGGGGCACCAGCGTCAGTCCCACGAACATGCCAACCAGGCGGGCGCGCAGGCGGGCCCCCGGGGCACGGCGGCGGTAGTCCCGCACGAGCCGGCCGAGGTTGGCCAGGATCAGGGCGAGCAGGACCACCGCGGCAACCGCATTGACCGCCAGGATCAGTACGTGCCGGCGGCCGAAGTCCGCCAGGCTTGCCGCGTACCGGCCCAGCAGGATCAGCGCGCCGATCCCCATGACGACGCCACCGGCCGCGATGACGATCTTGGCGTAGCGCCTCAGGGTCCGACGGTCGACGGGCATCATCGTTTGACCCCCGAGCGCAGGTCCCATCGGTACCACTCGCTTTCCAGGGTGAAGTCGTCGTCCCAGAAGGCGAGCATGCGCAGAGGCCCGGGCAGCTGCTGCTGGTCGAGCGCCGCCCGAAGACTGACCTCGTAGTCCTCCCCGTCCTCAATGAGGGCAGCGTCGATCAGGGGTAGCGCGGTAATCCGGCCCAGGTCATTGAGCGCGGCGAACAGCGTGGTGTGCGCGTGCTGATCTCCGCTGTTCTTGTTGCGCACGAGATAGGCGCGGGACAAAGGCTGCCAGGACAACTCGAAATCCTGGCGCAGCGATGCGACGTCCTCGTCCGGCCACCAGCGGCGGTCCTTGGTGAGCTCAACCTGCAGTTCGAAGGTCAGCGCAATGCCGTTCTGGAGCGCCTCCAGGGTGTCCCGGTTGAGCCGGTAGTCGATGCGGGCTGACAGGTACCAGACGCCGGCGTCCAGTCGGGTGCTGGCGTTCCGGATCTCGAGCCCCGTTTCCTGGGCATGGAGCACGCTGGCGCACAGCAAACCCATCAGGACAACGAGTGCCGCGCGGGTTCCGGGATGGCGGTTGTATTTATGCTGCACGTCGCTGGTGTCCCGGGCGCCCGTGAAGGGCTGGTTTCAGCCAGCTGCCGTCGCCGCGGCCACGGGACCCATTAGAGCATAGTAGAACCCATCGGTATCCCGCTCGCCGGGCAGCAGTTGCAGGCCCGGCGCCGGGGTTTCCGGCTCGAGCCGCGCTGTTCCGGCGGCCAGGAACTCCGCCACCAGCCCCTCGTTCTCCGCCTTGAGGAGGGAACAGGTGCTGTAGAGGAATCGGCCGCCGGGGGCCAGCAGGGGCCAGAGGCGTTCCAGCATCAGGCGCTGGCGGCGGGCGAACTCCGGCACGTCTGCGGCACGGCGCAACAGCTTGATATCCGGGTGGCGCCGGATCACTCCGGTCGCCGTGCAGGGCGCATCCAGCAGGATCCGGTCGAAGGGCCGGCCGTCCCACCAGGCGTCCGGCGTCGTCGCGTCGCCCACCAACAGGGTCGCCGCCAGGCCGAGGCGCTTCAGGTTGCTCTCGACCAGCGCGAGCCGTCCCCCGGCGACGTCGACGGCCGTGAGATCCAGCCTGCCCCCGGCCACCTCCAGCAGGTGAGTGGTCTTGCCGCCGGGCGCCGCGCACGCGTCGAGCACCCGCATGCCCGGCTCGGGCGCTAGCAACGGCGCCGCGAGCTGGGACGCCGCGTCCTGCACGCTGACGAGGCCATCGGCAAAGCCGGGCAGCTGGTGCACCGGCACGGCGGATGGCAGCCGGAGCGCATCGGGAAACCCGGGCAGCGGCGAAGCTTCCACGTCGACCTCGACGCCGAGCCGGGTCGCGTAGTCGCTGGCGCTCGTGCGCAGCCGGTTTACGCGCAACCAGAAGGGCGGGTGCTGCTGATTGGCGGTGGCGACCTTCCTCCAGCGATCGGGCCAGTCAGCGCGCAACCCCGAAAGCAGCCAGGCGGGATGTGAATGCCAGGCGGCCGAGTCCCGGCCGAGTTGCGCCAGCAGCGTCGACGATTCGCGTTGGTAACGGCGCAAGCTCGCGTTGACGAGTCCCGACGCACGCTCCTGACCGAGCAGCCGACTGGCGGCGACTGTGGCCGACACCGCTGCGTGGTCCGGCTGGTCCGGGTCGGCCAACTGGAACAGGCCGACCGACAGCAGTGCCTCGAGGAGCCGGTCCTCACCTTGCAGGGGCTTGTTGAGGAGCAGCCTGAGCAACGCCTGGTGCCGGTGATGACCGCGCACGGCACCAAAAGCCAGGGCCCGCACCTGGGCCCGGTCCCGGTCCGGCAGTGCCCGGACACCCGGGTCGCTGCCCGTCAGTAGGGCATCCAGCGACGCGTCGAGGGTCTGGCCCCGGGCGAGGACACCCGCGACCGCCCGGGCCGCGAGGGCACGGGTCAGGGCGCCGGCGGTCATGGTGTCCGGGAAATTTGCCGGTGCATCAGCCGAGGACCTGGCCGGCCAGGGGCCGTCCCCGGGCGAAGTCGGCGGCGGCAAGCCGCTGGCGGCCGGGGGCCTGGACGATGCGCAGCCGCAGGCGGCCCGCGCCTGTCTGGACATCGATCCCCTGCGCGTCGCAGCCCAGGATCTGGCCGGGCGCGCAGCTGGCATCGGGCGGCTCCGTACCGGCCGCGTCGGCAGCGAAGCATCGGAGCTGCTGCCCCGCCAGCAACGTCTCGGCCACGGGCCAGGGGTTGAAGGCCCTTACGCGCCGGGCGATGGCAAGCGCCGGCTCGCGCCAGTCGATGCGGCCCTCCGCCTTGCTGATGCGGCGCGCGTAGGTGACGCCCTCCGCCGGCTGGGGAACGGGACGAAGCCGGTCCGCCAGCAGCTCCTCGAGCAGGCCGCCAAGCGTGTCGGCACCCAGGCGCGCCAGCCGCGTGTCGAGTTCGCCGGCGGTTTCGTCCGCGCCGATGTGAAGTGTCTCGGTGGCGTAGACCGGCCCGGTATCGAGCCCCGCCTCGAGTTGCATGATGCTGACGCCGGTGCGCGTGTCGCCCGCGAGCACGGCCGACTGGATGGGCGATGCGCCGCGCCAGCGGGGCAACAGCGACGCGTGCACGTTGATGCAACCCAGGCGCGGCAGCGCCAGCACCGCCGGCGGCAGCAGCAGGCCGTAGGCCACCACCACGATGAGGTCGGGCTCGAAGTGGCGCAACTGCGCCTGCGCCTCCTCGTCCTTCAGCGTGGCGGGCTGAAGCACCGGAATGCCGAGATCGGCGGCCAGCTGTTTCACGGGCCCCGCGCTCACCCCACGGCCCCGTCCGGCCGGCCTGTCGGGCTGCGTCAATACGGCGACGGGCCGCTGCCCGCGATCCACGAGGCACTGGAGCGTTGGAGTGGCGAAGGCCGGTGAACCGGCGAAGATGATCCGCCCGTTCAGATGACGGGCACTCGGTCTCGCGACGGTACTTGCTGGTCTGCCTCGGCACCGCCATCCCGGCGCCGCGCCTTGCCGGCCTTCTTCTTCAGCCGCTTGCGCTTCAGTTCCGACAGATAGTCCACGAACAGCTTGCCGACGAGGTGGTCCAGCTCGTGCTGGATGCACACGGCCAGCAGACCGTCCGCCTCGAACTCGATCACCTGTCCGGTGGTATCGAGTGCGCGGACCCGCACCCGGGCGGCCCGCGCCACCCCTTCGATGACTCCCGGCACGGACAGGCAGCCTTCTTCAGCCGTCTCCTGGCCCTCCTGGGCCAGAATTTCGGGGTTGATGAGCACGTGGGGATAGTCCCGGGTTTCGGACACATCGACGACGACCAGGCGGACATGGCGATCCACCTGGGTCGCGGCCAGGCCCACCCCCGGGGCCGCGTACATGGTTTCGAGCATATCGACGGCCAGCTGGCGGATGTCATCGGTGACGGCCGCCACAGGCTGGGCCTTGATCCGGAGGCGGGGGTCCGGGTACTCGAGGATTTTCAGGACCGCCATGGTGCGTCCTTCACAGTTTGGCCATAAGTCCTATGTAAGTGGCTTGATTTTATGCTACATCTGCTGCCGCTTGGCGCCAGAAGTCGCGGCCGGAATTGGGTTTTCCGGACGCCCAGTTTAATGCATGGAGTCCCCATGAAAATCTCCCGGAAGAACGGCCGGTCGGCCGTGGCATTGGTCGTTTCCCTGGCGCTGGCCACTGCGGCCAGTGGCCTGCTTGCACAGCAAGGGGGTGGGATTCCGTTAAATCCGGCGCACCCGGACAGCTACGTGGTGAAGAAGGGTGACACCCTGTGGGACATCTCAAGCATGTTCCTCAAGGATCCCTGGTACTGGCCGGAGATCTGGTACGTGAACCCCCAGGTCGAGAATCCGCACCTTATTTATCCCGGTGACGTGCTGACCCTGGTCTACGTGGACGGGCAGCCCCAGATCCGGAGCAGCCGTGGCGGCGTCGCGGCGGCCAGGGGCACGGATCGCCTCTCCCCGCAGATCCGCGAGCAGCAGCTGAACGAGGCCGTGACCACGATCCCCTACAACGTCATCGCCCCGTTCCTGGACAAGGGCATGGTGCTTGACCGGGACGAAATAAACGATCTGCCGCACATCATCGCAATGCGGGATGACCTCTTGCTCGGCTCCACCGGCGATGACGCCTATGTGCGCGGCGACACGGGCGAAATCGGCTCCACCTACAGCGTCGTTCACATCGGCGACAAGTTGGTGGACCCGGATGACGGCGACCTGCTCGGCTACGAGGGCATCTACGTCGCCGAAGGCCACGTACGCCGGGGCGGCGATCCGGCCACGGTGACACTCGACGACTCTCACCGTGAAGCCATGAAGGGTGACCGCCTCGTCGCCCGTTCCGAGCCGCTGGCGCTGCAGTTCGCGCCGCGCCCCCCCGACCGCCCGATCGAGGGCCGCATCGTGCACGTCGTGGACGGCGTCACCCAGATCGGCCAATACCAGGTCATCGTGATCAACCGGGGCACCCGCGACGGACTCGAGCCCGGCCACGTGCTGTCGGTCTGGCAGGTCGGCAACCGCGTCTCGGACAATGTCGATTCAAGCCTGTTCGGCGGAAAAGTACAGTTGCCGGACGAGCAGGCCGGGCTTCTAATGGTCTTCAAGACCTACGATCGCCT
>JBDSWH010000247.1:0-3556 GCA_039926785.1 Gammaproteobacteria bacterium | reverse complement strand
GGCGATGTCCCAGGACTCGAGCGCCTGGCCGGCGAAGGTTTCCAGTTCGCGGAGTTCCCGCCGGGCGGCCTCGCGGGAAAAACGGAGCAGCTCGATCAGGAAGTCCCGCACTTCGGTCACGGACTTCGCCATCTTGGTCGCCAGCGAATACGCCGCGAAATTCGGAAAGCCGACGATCGCTGCGGCTTCGTGCCGGAGTGCCAGGATCTGCTCCATCAGCGCGCTGTTGTCGTGACCGGGCGAGTAATCAGACTGGTCGGACGCGCGCGTGACCCAGGCCTTGTACACCGCCTGGCGCAGGTCCCGGTCGTCCGCATGTGTGACGATCGCCACGTAGGTGGGCTGGTCCAGCTGGAACAGCCAGCCGGGCCTGCCATCGTACGGTTGGCCATCGTCCGGGTGGGCCGCCCGGGCCCGCTCCGCCGCGGGCTTGAGCACCATGGCCGGCACTCCGCGCACCCGTAACTCGTCCGTGACGCGCAGCGACCAGGCCGCGGCCGAGTCGAGAACGTTCTGCTCGAAGCCGGCCTCGGCGGTGGACAACTCTTCCATGATGGTTTTGAAACGCGCCTTCTGCGCCGGCGGCAGGTGCACGCCGGACAGCCGGAAGTCGCGGATCGCCAGCTCGAGCAGCCGGGACGCGCCTTCGCCGGGGCCCGTCGCCGTCTGCTCGCCGAGGCGCCTGTACAGGTCGTACAGCCGCTCGTTGTGACCCATCTCGGTCTCGTAGCGGGAGATGGCGGGCAAGCAGGCGTTGTAGGCCGCGCGCAGCTCCGGCGAGTTGGCCACCGACTGCAGGTGACGGACGGGCGACCACACGCGGTGCAAGCGATCGCTGAGGCGTTCGATCGGCAGCACGGCCGCGTCGAAGGCGAGGCCGGGCTTCTCGGCCGCTGCCAGCAGCTGTTCCAGTTCGGCCCGGTTCGCGTCGAGCGTGGCCAGGACGGCCTGCTCCACATGTTCCGGACGGATCTGGTGGAAGGCGGGCAAGCCGCTTTCGGCGAGGAGAGGGTTGGTCTGCATCGGGAAATGCTAACGGAAAAGCGTTCCCGGCCCCAAACGCCGGTCACCAGAGGTGGTCTTGCTACACTTCCCGACCATGACAGACCAGTACGATCTCATTGCCATTGGCGGCGGCAGCGGGGGCCTGGCGGCTGCCCAGCGCGCCGCCGAATACGGTGCCCGGGTCGCCGTCATCGACCCGGCGCCGCTGGGCGGCACCTGCGTGAACGTTGGCTGCGTCCCGAAGAAGATCACGTTCAACGCGGCCAGCCTGGCCCACGCCCTGGATGACGCCCGGGACTATGGCTTCGATTTGACCGTGCGGGGCCACGACTGGGCCGGTTTCGTGGCCCGGCGGACCGCCTACGTGCAGAAGCTGAACGGCATCTACGAGCGGAATCTGGCGGCGAAGGGTATTACCCATATTGTGGCCCGGGGCCGGTTTACGTCGCCCCACACCGTCGAGGCCGGCGGCCGGGTGCTCGTTGGCACCCACATCCTCGTGGCGACTGGCGGGCGGCCGACGGTGCCCCGGATCCCCGGCCACGAGCTCGGTCTCGTGTCCGATGATTTCTTCGCTTTGACGGTCCGGCCCCAAAGGGTGGCGATTGCCGGTTCGGGCTACATCGCCGTGGAGTTCGCCGGCGCCCTGCGGGCGCTGGGCTCAGAGGTCACGCTGCTGGCTCGCCAGGACAGCGTTCTCCGGCACTTCGACGAGTACCTGCAGCAGGGGCTGCTTCGCGCGCTGGCGGACGACGGGATCCGCTTCGTGGACCACGCCGTGCCATCGGCCCTCGCCCCTGGCAAGTCCGGCCTCGAACTGGCGACGGCGGACGGTCGCAGCCACGGCCCCTTTGATGCCGTTTTCTGGGCCATCGGGCGGGAGCCCTGGACGGCCGACCTCGGCCTCGACGCTGCGGGTGTGCGCACCGACGCCCACGGTTTCGTCGCGACCGACGAGTTCCAGGTGACGAACGTGCCGCACATCTACGCGGTCGGTGACGTCACGGGCCGGGAAGCGCTCACGCCGGTCGCCATCGCCGCGGGCCGCCGGACCGCCGATCGCGTCTTTGGCGGCATGGCCGGTCGGCACCTGGACTACGCGAACATTCCCAGCGTGATTTTCAGCCACCCGCCTATCGGCACGTGTGGACTCAGCGAAGCGGCGGCGCGCCAGCGCTTCGGTGAGGCGGTCAAGACGTACGTCGCCGAGTTCGTCCCGCTCTATAACGGCATCACGGACCACAAGCCCAAGACCCGCATGAAGCTGGTCACGACGGGCCCGGACGGCAAGGTTGTGGGTTGTCACATCATCGGCCCCGGCGCCGACGAGATGCTGCAGGGTTTTGCCGTGGCCATCCGCATTGGCGCCACCAAGCGGGATTTCGACGACACGGTGGCGATCCATCCCACCGCGTCGGAAGAACTGGTGACGATGCGCTGACTTGGGGCCATGCCTAATTGTGCGTCGCCTTAAATGCGCCGGGTGACCATGCTGATACTTCACTTAAACAGTGGATTTGTGTCGTGCGTTGGCCGGCCTGGACCACTACTGTTTCGACATGCCGAGGACCGCACGCAGCATCCATGCCGGTGTCTACTATCACGTCCTGAATCGCGGCAATAACCGGGCCACCGTTTTCAGGGGACCCGACGACTATGGTTGCTTCCTCCGCCTTATGGGGCGGGCCCAGTCCCGGTTTCCGCTCGAATTGGTAGCGGCCTGCCTGATGCCAAACCACTTTCATCTGGTCGTAAAGCCGCTAGCCGCGACCGACCTGGGGGCCTGGCTACATTGGTTGTTGACCACCCACGCGTCCCGCCACCACCGGGAACGGGGGTCCTCGGGACGAATCTGGACCAGCCGCTACAAGGCATTTCCCATCCAGAGCGATCGTCACCTGCAAACCGTAATCCGGTATGTCGAACGCAATCCCTTGCGCGCCGCTTCCAATCCCGCTACCAGGCAACTGGATCGAGTTCGTCAACCTTCCGCAAACGAACCGGGAGGTTGCAGCGATACGCACTTGTGTAAATCGCGGTAGCCCATTCGGCGATTCATCATGGGTCACGCAGAATGCAGCGACGATGGGACTGACATATACGCTTGGCCAACGTGGGCGGCGACCGCGAGAAGAGTGCCGGGATCTGGATGCCGATGTCTCTAGTGCGCTGCCAAATTAGGCATGTCCCCGGTCACGCGGTCAGGCCAGGCGCTTCTTCATGGTGTCCGTCGCACCCGGCGAACCCGGCAACTTCGCGATCACCGGGCGGGTGTCCGGCCGCACGCCTCGCCAGGCGTAGAAGGACTCCGCCGCCTGTTCCACCAGCATGCCCCAGCCCTGGGTCACGCGCCCGGCGCCGTTCATCTTTGCCCAGGACACGAACGGCGTGTCCTGCATGGCGTAGGACAGGTCGTAGCACAGCGTATCGGGGCCCAGGATAGAAGCGGGAAACGGCGGCATCTCGCCCTTGAGTCCGGCGGAGGTGGCATTGATCACCAGGTCGAAGCGCTGGCCGCCGAGTTCCTGGAACTGGCAGGCGAGGATCTTGC
>JBDSWH010000246.1:0-6855 GCA_039926785.1 Gammaproteobacteria bacterium | reverse complement strand
GGCCTTCTGGGCCTCGCTGCTGCCAGCGTCCCGCTCCGACAGGAGTTGGGTAAGGCAGCGTTCTGCCTTCAGTGTGCTGAAGAACTTCATACGCCCGGAATCCGCTCCGTGCCCCGCTCTCGTCGGTCGGCCCTGCCCTGGCCTGGTGGCCGGACCGGCCCCACCCGGTCACGCCACTCGATGCTCCGAAATTATGCCACACGCGCTGGCGGCACCCGTTCCAGCCAGCCGCTACAATGTGGCGGCTGAACCGACGCCTGACTGTTAATCCCATCACGAATTATGGCAACCGCATGACCCGGGTGATCGCCCATGCCGTACAGGGCAATCTGGCACCCCTGCCCAACGTCCGGAACGTGATCGCCGTCGCATCCGGCAAGGGCGGCGTGGGCAAGTCCACGACCGCCGTAAATCTGGCGCTGGCCCTGGCCCAGGAGGGCAACCGGGTCGGCATCCTGGATGCGGATGTCTACGGGCCGAGCCAGCCCCGGATGCTGGGGCTCCTCGGCAAAAACCCCGTGTCCCATGACGGCAAGACCTTCGAGCCCCTCGTGGCCCACGGTCTGGAGACCAACTCGATCGGCTTCCTGGTCGACGAGGAGCGGCCCGTGATCTGGCGCGGGCCAATGGTCTCTCAGGCTTTGCAGCAACTGACCTTCCAGACCAACTGGCACGATCTGGACTATCTGATCGTCGACCTGCCGCCCGGCACGGGCGATATTCAGCTGACCCTGACCCAGAAGGTGCCCTTGGCCGGCGCCGTAATAGTTACCACTCCCCAGGATATTGCTCTGGCCGATGCCCGGAAGGGCCTGAAGATGTTCGACAAGGTGGGGGTCGCGGTGCTGGGTGTGATCGAGAACATGAGTACCTTCATCTGCCCGTGCTGCGAGCAGGAAACGGCGATATTCGGCGAAGGGGGTGGCGAGAGGCTGGCGGCCGAGAGCGGGGTGCCGTTGCTGGGGCGGTTGCCGCTGCACGCGCAGATCCGGGAGGAGGCGGATGGCGGCCGGCCTACCGTCATTGCCGCACCGGACAGCGTCCTTGCGGGCCGCTACCGGGCCATCGCCCGGCGTCTGGTGGAGGTCCTCGCCGAGAGGCCGAAGGATCAGCGTGGCATCTTTGGCTCGATCGTCGTGGAGAAGAAGTAGATGAGCATCCGTCCGGATCTCTGGATCCGCCGCATGGCCGAGCATCACGGCATGATCGAGCCCTTCGAGCCCGGGCAGGTCCGCGAGGTGAAGGGGCAGCGCGTGATTTCCTTCGGCACCTCCAGCTACGGCTACGACGTGCGCTGTGCCCGCCAGTTCAAGGTGTTCACCAACATCAATTCCACCATCGTCGACCCGAAGGCCTTCGACCCGAACAGCTTCGTGGACATGGACACGGAGGTCTGCATCATTCCCCCGAATTCCTTTGCGCTGGCGTCCACCGTCGAGTACTTCCGCATCCCGCGCAACGTCCTGACCGTCTGCCTGGGCAAGTCGACCTATGCCCGGTGCGGCATCATCGTCAACGTGACGCCGCTCGAGCCCGAGTGGGAAGGGCACGTGACTCTCGAGTTTTCCAACACCACGCCGCTGCCCGCGCGAATCTACGCCAACGAGGGCGTGGCCCAGATGCTGTTCTTCGAGTCGGATGAACCCTGCGAGACGTCCTACAAGGACCGGGGCGGGAAATACCAGGGGCAACGGGGAGTGACGTTGCCCCGGGCATAGCTACTGCCGACGCGCAGCCACAGTCATCAGCCCGATCAGTCTCGACACGACCAGCGCGATGTACATGACGCCGGCCAGCTGCTCCAGCATCACCAGCGCGCGGGCCATTGGCGTGACCGGCAGGATGTCGCCGAGGCCGACACCGGAGAGGGTCGTAAAGCTCAGGAACAGTAGCTCCATCCAGGTCCGCGGCGCCAGGGAGTTGGACGCTGCGCTGAAGCTGTGCGGTATTAATTCCTGGCAGACCAAGTACGCATCGGCAAAACCCCACGCCAGCAGCGTGAACGTTGCCGCGACGGCGAACAGTTCATCCGTGGTCGCGACGTCGTCCTGAAGCATGTACGCAATAAGGCTGCCTGTGGCATAGAAGTAAAATACGGATTCCAGCACTGCCGTGATCAGGGCCAGGTTTGCGTCCGGGGCGGTAACCTGAAGGATGGACAAAATGACGATGGGCATGGCCAGCAGCAATCCCACCCAGGTCAGCCACGGGCTTCGGCGCACCACCCAAAGTGCGATGCCGAGGACCGCAATGCCGAAGACGTTGAAGGCCCAGCGTCCCCGGCTGGCGGTTTCCAACAGCGGGTAGAGCACAACCCCCGCGAGCTGCACCAGGAGTAGTGCGGCGGACGGATGGTTCGACCATCGGCGCAACATTCGCTATTCCGGCAGCATTTCCCCGCTACCGCCAAAGTCCTTGGGGAAGTCCCTGAACTTCGGCAGGCCATCCTTCACCGGCAGCACCTTCTCGGCGTAGTGCACGTGGACGGTGGGATTGAAGGAGAGGCCGGCGACGCGTCCGGCCGGCACGTCCACCATGCCGAGCGACGGGTGGTCGACCATCACGGCGGTGCCGCAGATCGTGCAGAACTTGCGATGGCTCGCCTCGGTGCGCTTGTAGGTCCCCAGCTTGTCGGTGCCCTTGACCACTTTAACGCTGGCCGCCGGCCAAAGACTTGCGGCATGGAGGGGCGCCGCCAGCCAGCCGCGGCAGGATTCGCAATGGCAGAAGGCCATGACTGGGGGCTCACCCTCGAGTTCGAGCTGTACCGCGCCGCACATGCACCCGCTTTTTCGCACTGGATCGGCCATGGGATCATCCTCTTGTTGTTGGCAGGGGGTTTTGGTCCGAACTCCATCCTGCATCGCTCTCAGTCATTCAGCAACGTCGGCGCCCAGAAGGCACTGATCAGCGGGCTGCGCAGCTTCTTCTCGAGGGTGAACAGACCCACGTCGTAGGGCGTGAGCGCCGGGCGCACCGGCAGGACGACCACCTCGCTGGCCAGCGGGCTGTTGTCAAGCACGATCTCCGGTACGACGCCGATGCCGAATCCCAGGGTCACCATGCTGACGATGGCTTCGTTGCCCGCAACCTGGGCGTAGATTCGCGGCGGCACGCCCAGGTCCCGGAACCAGCGGTCGACGCGCTGTCGTGACAAACCACTCTCTGGCAGGATCATGGGCGTCGCTGCCCATGTCCGGGCGTCCGGCCGCCGGCGCGACAGTTCGCGCTGCCACGCGTGCCCCGCGGCTGCGATGAACACGAGGCGGGACCGGGTGATCGGCTTGAACACCAGCCCCACCGGCAGGGCGTCCGGCCGGGCGCCGATCGCGATGTCCTCGCTGCCGGCCATCACCCGGGCGATGGCATGTTCCGGGTCACCGGTGTGCAACTTCAGTTCGATGCGCGGGTGGTCGCGCCGCAACCGGCCGAGTAGCTCGAACAGGAAGCTGTAGCTCGCGGTCACCGAGCAGTACAGGCTGACCTCCCCCTGCAGCGCGCCAGTCTGCTCTTGCAGTGTGTGCCGCACCACATCCCAGCCGGTCAGAACGTCCCGCGCCCACCCGAGGAAGGTTTCGCCCTGGCGGGTCACGCTCACCGAGCGGTTGTCCCGGTCGAAAAGTACCGCCCCGACGTCGTTCTCGAGCTGACGGATGCTGCGGCTGAGGGCCGATGGGCTGACGTGGCTGGCGGCGCTCGCACGCCCGAAGTGCAGGGCCTCCGCCAGGTGTACGAACTGCCGGAGCTGCCTCAGATCCATGGACTTAGTGTTGCATATATCGGGATATCATGTTGCGTATATAGCGTTTTACGCAATATTCGCCAGGCGGTACAGTGCGCCCCACTTCAATCCCGAATCGAGGAACATTCCATGCAGGTTTACTACGACAAGGACTGTGACACTTCCATCATCAGCGGCAGGAAGGTGGCCGTCATCGGCTACGGCTCTCAGGGGCATGCCCACGCCTGCAATCTCCGGGACTCCGGCGTGGACGTCACGGTGGGCCTGAAGGCCGGTTCCGGCTCGCGGCGCAAGGCCGAGGCTCACGGACTCAAGGTGTCCGACGTCCCGGCTGCGGTGCAGGCCGCCGACCTGGTCATGATCCTCACGCCGGATGAGTTCCAGCAGCACCTGTACACCCAGGAAATCGAGCCGAACATCCGCAAGGGTGCCACGCTGGCGTTTGCCCACGGCTTTTCGATTCACTTCCAGACCATCAAGCCCCGGGCCGACCTGGACGTAATCATGATCGCGCCCAAGGCGCCGGGCCACACGGTGCGCTCCGAGTTCCAGGCCGGCCGCGGCATCCCGGACCTGGTGGCAGTGGCCCAGGACGCGTCCGGCAATGCGTTGGCGACAGCGCTGTCCTACGCCTCCGCGATCGGCGGCGGGCGCACCGGCATCATTGGCACGACGTTCAAGGACGAGTGCGAAACGGACCTCTTCGGCGAGCAGTCCGTGCTCTGCGGCGGCTGCGTCGAACTGGTGAAGGCCAGCTTCGAGACGCTGGTGGAGGCGGGCTACCCGGCCGAGATGGCCTACTTCGAGTGCCTGCACGAACTCAAGCTGATCGTGGACCTCATGTATCAGGGCGGCATCGCCGACATGAACTACTCGATCTCCAACAACGCGGAGTTCGGTGAGTATGTGACAGGTCCAAAGATCATCAACGAGCAGTCCCGCAAGGCCATGCGGGAGGCGCTGACCAACATCCAGAACGGGTCCTACGCCAAGCGCTTCATCGCGGAGGGCGCCGCCGGGTATCCGGAGATGGCCAAGGCGAGAGCTGCCAACGCGAAGCATCCCATCGAGACGGTGGGCGCCACGCTGCGCGAGATGATGCCCTGGATTGCGGCCAACAAGATCGTGGACAAGAATCGAAACTAGCGGCTGCCGGCGTCCCCGACCAGATCACTTGACCGGGGACGCCGGTTCCTCGTTCACAACCACCGGGGTGCTGAGCCGCTCGCCATCCAGCAAGACCACGCCGTCCCGGAGCGCCAGTCGTCCGGCAGCCAGCCAGGCGATTGCCCGGGGATAGATCTGGTGCTCCCCGCGGCGCACCCGCGCCCGCAGTGAGTCCACCGTGTCGCCCGCGCGAACCGGCACGCGGTACTGGATGATGCCCGGACCAGCGTCCAGTTCCGGAATCACGAAGTGAACGGTGGCGCCGTGTTCCCGGTCGCCGGCCTGCAGTGCCCGCCGGTAGGTTTGCAGGCCCGGGTAGTGGGGCAGCAGGGACGGGTGGACGTTGAGCATGCGTCCACGGTACTCCTCGACGAGCGCGCCCGGCAGGATGCGCATGAAGCCGGCCAGGATCACCAGATCGGCTCGCAGTTCGTGGAGAGTCTCCGTCAGGCGGGTGGCAATCCCCTCGCGGCCGCCCGGTGCGGCGTAATTCACCACCACCGCCGGCACGAGGGCATTGGTGGCGCGCTCCAGCGCGCGCACGCCGGGCCGGTCACTGATGACGCCGGCCAGCGTGATGTCGAGCGCCCCACGGCCGGCCTGGTCGAGTATTGCCTGCAGGTTGCTGCCGTCGCCCGAGACCAGGACAACCGTGCGGGGTCCACCGCTCACCCGCGCAGTGCGACCTGGCCTGTGCCCGGGGTGATTTCACCGAGCAGGGTGACGGTTTCGCCGGCCTGCTCGAGCAGGTCTCGCGCCGCCGCCGCGTCTTCCCGGCGCACGATCACCGTCATGCCGATGCCGCAGTTGAAGGTCCGCAGCAGGTCGTCCTCGGGAATATTTCCGGTGGCTTGCAGCCACTGGAACACCGCGGGACGCCGCCAGGCACTCTTGTCCAGCACGGCGTCGACCTCCGGTGGCAGCACGCGCACCAGGTTATCGGCGAGTCCGCCCCCCGTAATGTGGGCCAGTCCGCGCACCGTGCAAGCTGCCATCAGGGCCAGGAGCGGACGTACGTAAATACGGGTGGGTGCGAGCAGGGCAGCCCCCAGCGTGCCAGCCTCCCAGGTGGTGTCCAGGGGCGTCCGGCTCACGTCCAGCACCCGCCGGATCAGCGAATAACCGTTCGAGTGAGGTCCCGAAGAGGCAAGGCCAAGGACGACGTCGCCCGGGCGGATGCCGGTGCCGTCAATGATCTGGTCCCGGTTGACGATGCCGACACAGAAACCTGCCAGGTCGAAATCGTCGCCACTGTACATGCCCGGTAGTTCCGCCGTCTCGCCACCCAGCAAGGCGGCGCCAGCCTGCTGGCAACCGGCCGCGATGCCCTGGATGACGGCGGTAGCAGTCTCCACCGAGAGCTTCCCAGAGGCGTAGTAGTCGAGGAAGAAGAGCGGCTCCGCGCCCTGGACAATCACGTCGTTCGCGCACATCGCCACGAGGTCGATGCCGATCGTGTCGTAGCGAGCCAGTTCTATTGCCAGCTTCAGTTTTGTGCCCACGCCGTCCGTGCCCGACACGAGTACCGGACGGGGCCATCGGTCCAGGTCGATCTCGAAGAGCCCGCCAAAGCCCCCGATGCCCCCGAGTACGCCGGGCCGGTTGGTACTCCGCGCCAGCGGCTTGATGTGTTCGACCAGGTCGTCCCCGGCGTCGATGTCGACGCCGGCGTCCTTGTAGGTCAGCGGCAGATCGGGGGTCATGAGATCCGGCTCGTGGGGCCGTCGTGAACGGGGGCCGCTATAATAAGGAAATGTTGCGCGCCCAGTCCAAGGCGATCCTGCTGACCCTCCTGGGGGCCTCGCTGGTCTGCCCGCGGTCACAGGCCACATTGGTGGCTGATCTCTACATCGCGCAAGTCCCGTCGACCGGGCTCAGTGGGTCGGCCCTGGACGATGCCTTCGGCGCGGCGCTGGACCAGGTGCTCGTCAAGGTCACTGGCCAGC
>JBDSWH010000245.1:0-3441 GCA_039926785.1 Gammaproteobacteria bacterium | reverse complement strand
TAGAACGTGCAGCTGTGGTCGAAGCCGAGCGCGAGGCCCACGGCGTTGACGGCCGCGCCGCTCGTCGTATCGAGACCATTGACCTTCACCGGCAATGACGACCCTGAGACGCCACCGTCGCCCAGCTGGCCCCAGGTGCCATCACCCCAGCACGACGCGGTTCCCGATGGAGTTACCGCGCAGGTGTGGTTGCCGCCGGCGTCGAGGCCGATGATCGCGCCATTGACCGTGAGTGGTGTGCCGGACCGCTGGGTGGCACCCCCACTCGTCCCGATACCCAGTTGGCCCCCGTCATTCAGTCCCCAGCACTTCGTGTCCCCCTCGACGAGCAGCGCGCAGCTGTGCTCGAAGCCGCCCGTCACTGCAATGGCAGCACCGATCCCTACGACGAGCAGCGGCAAAGGTAGATTGCCGACCACGGTCCCGTTGCCCACCTGGCCGTTGGCGTTTCGGCCCCAGCACCGGCTGGCGCCACCCTCAATGACAGCGCAGGTGTGGGAAGCTCCCGCGCCCAGTGAGACGATGCGGCTGGAGATGTTCACGACGGCGAGCGGCACACTGGAGCTGCCAAAGCCACCGGTACCCAGCTGGCCTTCGACGCCGCGACCCCAACAACGCGCGGTACCGCCCGCAAGCAGCGCGCAGCTGTGATCGAAGCCGGCGACAATCCCGACCGCGGTGCTGATGCCGCTGACGTCCACCGGCACCGTCGTACTCCCCGGAACCCCGTTGCCCAGCTGGCCGATGGTGTTGTCGCCCCAGCATTTCACGCCACCCGCCGCGAGGACGGCGCAGCTGTGATTGCCGCCTGTGGCGATCGCCGTGGCGGTGCTGATGCCGGTCACGGTGACCGCTGTCGTCGCACCCACGAGGGTGCCATTGCCGAGCTGGCCGGCAGTGTTCGCGCCCCAGCAGCGGACACCACCACTCCCGAGCAACGCGCAGGTGTGACGAAAGCCGCTCGCCAACCCCGTGGCTGTAATGCCGGTGACCGTGACCGGGATGGAAGAAGCGGCGGTCGTACCATTACCCAGCTGACCCTCGGCGTTGCGCCCCCAGCACTTCGCTAAACCGTCGACCTGCAGTGCGCAGCTGGAATCACCGCCGGCGGCGACGGCGGCGGCGTTGACGAACAGGGTGGCGGTTACCGGCTGGGGTGAATCAGTGGTGCTGCCATTGCCCAGTTGCCCGGAGCCATTGCGCCCCCAGCACCGGACTTCACCGTTCGCGATGACGACGCAGCTGTGATTGCCGCCCGCGGCAAGTGTCGCGTTGGTCAACCGGGAGTTCGTGGCGTCGCTGAAATTGCCGTCGACGATCAGGCGCTGGGTAGTGCCGGGTAGGACGACAGGGTCACTGGGATTGATGCCAAAATAAGCGACATCTGCCGCTAGGGCAGTGCCGCCGATGACCTGAAGGAGAATCGCGGCTGCCGCTGGGCTGCGAAAGAACCGGTACATGATCGTCACCCCCTGATCGCTGATTCTTCTTGTTGCGAATGGAAAGGGAAGTAGCGGATTTGACTGTGTCGCTTGTACGCCGGAGCGCGAATCAGCCAAATGCGGGGACACTATAGCGCCGATTCGCTGCGTAGCGCCGATGCGGTGCACAACGAACGGGGGGCCCGCGCCCCGCATGTCTCAGCCGGGCCGCAGCGGCGGCTTTTTTTTGTCGCAATCTCGGCCAGTGCGATAAACTTCCAGAATTGCGTAGAAATGCGATATTACGAACAACCGCATAAACAAACACTTCCCGGGGGATACACCATGGGATCTGAACGACTTCTGCAAGATCGGCGGCGCGAACATTCCGGAGCTGGACCAGTACTCCAACTGTATCGCGCCCTCCACCTGCAGCGGTTCGCTCAACCCAGATGGTGTGGACCTACAACCGGGGTACCTGCGTGCCGGTGACTGCAGCCGGGCTAAGGCATCAGCGGCACGTTCCGCCAGCTGCAGGCGGCCGTTGACGCGAGCGGCGAGCTCCGGCAATGGAATATCGCCCAGTCTGTCTGGAACTGGACGGGCATGGGCGCGAACTACATCGTGGGCGATGGCGCGCGGGGGTGTGGATGCTGGGCGGTGCCTTGGCGCTGCTCGGCGGCGTACGCCGGCGGGTGACCGGGGACTGACGAACAACACCCGCAGCACCCGGACACCCCAGAGGACAGGGCTCGGTTACCGGCTGAGCCGAATCGACGGTTCGGCCTGTTGCCACGCAGGAGCGTCTAGGGGCGGCGTCCTACACTCGATCCAGATCGATTGGGCGCATTGGCCACCGTTGAACACGATAGGGTTGGTCGTCAACCTCCAACAAGGACACTGCCATGAAGACGACGATTTTTGCCCTGGTCGGCGCCGCTGCGCTAGGTCTCGGCCTTTCCGCCTTTGCGGGCGACATGATGAACGACCATGACATGATGATGTCGATGGATGCCAACAAGGACGGCATGGTCTCGAAGGACGAGTACATGAAGCATCACGAGCAGATGTGGATGAAGATGAAGAAAAATGCCAACGGTATGGTCGAGCTTAAGTCGATGGGCCGGATGAACGACGACCATAAGATGAAGGACAAGGACAAGATGTCCGGCGAAAAAATGTAGTCCGGCTAGGTTCCCGCCGCGCCGTCCCCTAGGCGGTGGGCGCGGCGGCTCTCCGCTCGTGGGTCATCCTACGGCAGATCAGTCCGCTTCCAACCATCGTCCTGCCAGTTGATCTGCCAGGCGGGCCAGTAGGTGTCGTCGAGCTTGAGGGTCAGGACCTCAAGCTGGTTGTTCCAGGTGACCGTCGTCAGGCGCACGGCCTCGCGATTACGCTTCGTGCGCACCACGTCGATGAACTGGTCCAGGTCTTTGATGGCCGTGCCATCGACCTGGGTGATCCGCCGCCCGGCGTACAGGCCGTAGCGGGAGGCCGGAGAGCCGAACGCGAAATAGGCAACGTATACGCCGGTGGGCTCGACACCGCGCTGGGCAGCCATGTCGCGATAGGGTGCCTGTAGCAAGGCCCCCGCCCACAGCACCACGCGTCGCACCCCGGCGCCGTTCAGTGCCACGGTGGCCACATCCAGCGTCACCACCTTGCCGTCGCGCAGGACCTCCACGGCGACCGCCGGTTTTTGCACGCGCTGCTCGGCTTCCCGGTAGCGCGTTGCGGGCTCGCCATCGATGGTGAGCAACAGGTCGCCCGCCTGGAAGGCCCCGGCAGCCGGCGTGCCGGCGACCGCGCGCGCCACACTCAGCATCCGCCGACGTTCAGGGTCGTGATCCCCGATGCGCTGGGCCCACTCCTCCGACAAACCGAGCCGACGGGCGGCGGCCAATGGCATCTGGGTCCACTCGACTTCCAGTGACCGCAGTTCCCGCCCGGACTCGACCAGGTCCATCAATTCGCGAACATACTCGACGGGCATGCCGCGGTTCTCCTGGCGCAGTTCGCC
>JBDSWH010000244.1:0-3687 GCA_039926785.1 Gammaproteobacteria bacterium | reverse complement strand
TCGAAGGCGAACTTGGCGACATCGTCCAGGTAGAGCGAGAAGCCCTCGGATGCCTGGGTGCCAGAGGGCTGGTAGCCGTCCGAGTACTGGGGGAAGTTCGGGTACATGGCCGCCGTGGTGGCGGGAGCGAGGCCATCCCAGTTCGGAAGGGCCTTGCTGGTATTCGCCACGTCAAGGGGATCGTTGGTCGGGATGCTGACGTCCTCCGTCGGGTACCCGTCGGTGATCACGATCACGAAGTTCTTCTGGCACCGGTACAGGATGGGGCTCGTGTAGGTCACGCCTGCGTTGAATTGGCTGCTCATGCCCCGGAAGTACCGCGTCACTTCATAGAGGGTCTCCGCGAGTGGCGTGTTCGTCGACGCCGTCAGGGCAGCAATGAGTGTGTTGAGGCTGGCCGTGTTGCCGGTGGCACAGTTGCCAATCACACGGCCACCCGGGCCGTTGTCGCCGGTAACCGGCGGATTGAACCGGGTGAGGCCCAGACGCAGGTTTGCGTTGTTGGTAACCACCTGGGTGGCCACATTTCGGGCCACGTTCATCCGGGTGTCGTTGGGAATCTGGCCGCCATTCAACACAGTGTTGTCGGCGTAGATGTTGAAGAGGTAATTCAGGTAGTTGCCCGTGTAGCGCGTCGTGCCGCCACCGCCCAAAGGATCGGGCAGCGTGAGGCACTTTGTGACGGTACCGGCGGCATTTCGGCCGCGGGTCTTGCCCGCTGTGCACGCGGTTCCGGTGGTGTTGACTGCGCAAGCGCCGCGCCAAGCCGTGGATGTCATGCTCGACGGAAGGACGCTGGAGTCGGTCGGAGCCCAGGCCTCGCGCGTGGCCGTGCCGGTGTTGCAGTCGTGGTCCACCAGCGGGCTCCAGTCGGGGTAGGTTACCCGGGAGTCAAAACCCGTCGCCCAGATGATGCTGTTCATGCTGCCGGAGTTGTCCACGACGAGCATGACGTTGGGGGTCGTGCCCGCAGCGATGAACAGCGGCGCCTCCGCGATCGTGACCGCGTTACCCGCCTGGCTCATGACCAGCAGGAAGGCTCCAACCAGGGCGGACATCCTTGTCCGATATGAACTATCCATGTTCTGCCTCCAACCTGACCCGGGTCATGCCCGGTCTCAACGCTTGAAAGTCGTTTGCAGGGTCACCGTGGCGTTGCCGCTCACGCCGACACCGCGTGAAGTCACGCGATAGAACGTCGCCTCATCTGCCGACACGTCGGACGCCAGGCTCTCGCCGGGGGTCGAAACACGCGGCAGTTGCTCCACGACATAGCTCACTCTGGCATCCGCCAGCGTCCCGGGAGCGTCGTCCAGCTCGGCGGAGATCAGGACCTCGTCCTCGTCCGCCCAGTCCACGGTGTCCCAGACCGGATCGTCGCCGGGGGCGGCCGCGGTATAGAGTCCCTGGCCGTTCACGTCAAAGTCCGGCAGGACGGGCACCTGAGCCTCGCCTTCGCCAGCTCGCAGGCCACCCTCGGCTGCCTGGAAGGCGATGTTCCGGTCCTGGGTATTGCCGGTCATCCGTTCCTCCATGAGGGTCATCCGCGCGCTCGCCGTGGCCAGCAGTGTGAGCACGAGGAGCATCACGAGCGCGATGACCATGGCGGCGCCCTGTTCGCGTTGCGGTATTGAAGTTCTGTTGTTCATGACAGCCGGTTTCTCAATGCGACCGTAAAACTCACTACCCGACGGAGGCGGCCATCAGACTCGATGGTGCCGCCCGCGGTCGGATCTACAACTTCGCCAAGCAGATTGAAGGTCCGCGGATCAGCGTCGGCTACCCGGTCCTGGGTGCCGGCGGCGAGCAGCGCCACCTGCAGACTCACCACTTGCCGCCAGTCAGTCACCGCGCCGGCCGTGCGATAGGCGTCCGGCGACTGGTCGCCATCGGTGTCTTCGCCGTAGAGGACCTGCATGTTCTCGATGCCCTCGGCCAGTTCCTGAGCGGGGTCCAGACCGACGCGACGCCACAGCGCCGGGCCGGTGCCGTTGGCGCTCTGCCGGATGTAATAGGTCGTGGTCCGCATGCGGAACAGCTGGGCTCCGCTGCTAAAGCGTCGACCCAGGTTCAGCGTGCTGTTGCCGGGTGTACCCCCGGTGACATGACTGACGACCCCGGTACCTGCGTTGTAGCTGGCGACCTGGAAAACCGTGGCGCCCGAGCAATCGGCGACCAGCGCGATGTCGCCGACCGCAAATGGCGAGGGAGCCAGGCCGGCCGCCAGCACCGGGTCCGCGCTGGAGGTGGCCATCGCGGCCGCAACCTCGACGTTGGTGGCATCGACGGTGCGCAGGGTGAGCACGTCGGTACCGGGCACGACGCCGGTGATGGACGCCGGCAGGCCGCCGGCATTGTCGAAGCCCACCACGTGCTGGCCATAGTTGTAGAGGAAGGTGTTGGCGCTGTTCAGCGTATTGGTGACGGTCCCCAGGTCACGGAGGCAGCCGCGGAAGCCGGCCATCTGGGCATCGTGCTGGATCAGCTGCGCCGCGAAGCGGGCCGACTCCTGGCGCCCCGTCAGACTGGTCTGCATGTCGTTCTGACGCTTCGTCGTCAGGTAGATCTGGACGATCGCACCCGTGACCATCAATCCCAGGGTGAGGGAAATCATGATCTCCACAAGGCCAATGCCGCGCTGGCGGCGACCACTGGCCGTCTGCTTCATTCTGCTCGTCATCACAGTCCCGTCCTGAGGAACACCGACATGTCCCGGCTGTCGCCAGCGTTGTCGTCAGAGGCATCCGTCCACTGGACCTCGATCGTGACGACACCGCCATTTACATCGACGGAGCCATCCCCATTGGGAAGGCCAGCCAGGGCGGTCATCCAGGAGTCCAGGTCATCGCCCGCGAGGTTGGCGCCGGCCGGGTCGGCACCCATGGCCAGGTTGTACTGTCCATTAAGTGCCTGCTGGCGATTGGCGCGCATGCGCTCGAGGATGTCCCGCGCGAGCGTTGTCGCTTCGAAGCGCTCGGCGGCGCTGTTGGTGTTCTGCACCGTGGTCAGCTGCAGGCCAGCGAGGCCCAGCAGCCCGATCGACACGAGAACAACCGTGATCAGCACCTCGATCAGCGTGGTGCCTGACTGTGCGTGGAGGCCACGACTCCGGTCTTGCATGGTGTTGTCCCGATTCATCAATCGCAGGCCGCGTTGGCCATCGCGGCCCGCCCCTGGAGGTTCACCGTGATCGTCCGGTTGTGATTGCCGGTGCAGTCCGGGATGTCCAGGTCGAACGTCACGCCCGCGGCATTGGTCAGGAACCCATTGGCGGCGTAGGAGAGAAAGTTCGTGTCGCCGGTCAGTGCGGAGCCAGTGCGGAGCTCGGGCAGGGCGCGCAGAACGGTATCGGGTATGGCGCCGTTATCCACGGCACCCAGCGGCACATTGGCATCAGTGAAGACGATCCAGCCCGTCGTCCAGTCAGGATCGTCGGCGCATGTCTCATTGTCGGTGGAGGAGCAGACCGACACGGGAATGCCCCGGGTCACGGCCTCGCTGCGCGCCAGGGCCAGGGCACCGACGAGCGCGTTCGCTTCCTCGGCGGCCCGGTTGTTCTGGATGAAGTCCCGGAAGTTGGGGACGGCGAGTGCCATGACCAGGCCCGCAATGGCCATGGTGAACAGCAGTTCCACCGCCGTCATGCCGCGGTTGCGGGTCGGGAGATTGAAACTGCGGCAGACCACG
>JBDSWH010000243.1:0-5563 GCA_039926785.1 Gammaproteobacteria bacterium | reverse complement strand
CTGTCGGCCGTCGCGACCATCACCGACGGCAGTGGTCCCGCCACGATCGAGCGCTTTGACCGGGAGCGCAACGTCAAGATTTCGGCAGAACTGAACGGCCAGCCGCTGGGCAACGTCACGGCCGCGCTGCGCCGGTCGGATGCCATCACGAAGCTGCCGCCCGGCGTGCGGGTCGTGCCCAGCGGTGACTCGGAGGCCTTTGCCGAGATGTTCCTGGGCTTCGGCCTTGCCATGCTCACCGGTGTCTGCAGCGTGTACCTGGTGCTGCTGCTCCTGTTCCGCAGCCCCATCCAGCCCCTGGTGATCCTCGGGGCAGTGCCCCTGTGCGGCGCGGGGGCCTTTGGTGCCCTTCTACTCACCGGCTACGCGCTGTCGCTGCCCTCGCTCATCGGTCTGCTGCTGCTCATGGGCGTCGCCACCAAGAACTCCATCCTGATCGTGGACTACGCAATTATCGGCGAGCGCGACCAGGGCCTCGCGCGTCACGATGCCATCATGTCGGCCTGCCGGAAGCGCGCCCGGCCGGTCATCATGACCACCATTGCCATGGGTGCCGGCATGCTGCCCGTGGCGATTGGCCTCGGCGCCGACGGTAATTTTCGGGCGCCCCTCGGCGCCTCCGTCATCGGTGGCCTGCTGACGTCGACTCTGTTGTCCCTGGTCGCGGTGCCCGCCGCCTACTCAATATTTGCCGATCTGCTGGACTGGTGGCGGACGCGCCGCAAAAGCCGGAAAGGGGACATGCCTAATCGTGCGCCGCAAGACTTGCCGCTCGGTTAACGCTGCGCACAATTAGGCATGTCCCCATTACCCGATCAGGTTGCCCCACTTCGCATCGACCCGGGTGAAAGCCTCGGGCGCCAGCGTCGCCAGGATTTCCCGGTTCGTGCGCGGGAAGGCGGTAGGCCCTCCTTCGCCGGGCAACTGCCGGGTGGCGTCGATTATGATTTTGCTGGTCTTGTTCGGATCGCGCTGGCTGGGGTCGAGTGGCAGGCCGGGAAGGTTCTCGAAGATGCGGGCGGCCGGATTCGGCTGCCAGCGGGAACTGATGGCCGCCATGACCTGGGAAAGGTCCATCAGGTCGACGTCCCGGTCGAGCACGATCACGACCTTGGCCACCGGGTTGAACTTGCCGAGCTTCTCACCGGCGGCGATTCCCTGGCCCGGCGCGGTCTTGTCGATGCTGATGAAGAAGATGTTGTTGGCATTGCTGAGATACTGGAAGTCCGCGATCTCCGGCACGAATTTCTTGGCGAACAGGTACGACGACGCCACGCCGGGTGACTTGATCGGCCCCCGGTCCACCCCGGTGAAGCTGTTGTGCAGCCAGGGGTTTCGCCGGTGCGTGACGGTGGTGACGTTCATCCACCACGCGTTCTCCCCGTCGCCCTGGTAGCCGAGTCCTTCGCCGTAGGGGCCTTCCGTTTCCAGGTCATCGAGCGGGATCTCGCCTTCGATCACCATCTCCGCGTGGGCCGGCACGAGGAAGTCATTGGTTTCACTTTTCACGATTTCGACGGCACGGCCGCGTAATCCGCCGGCCACGGCAAGCTCGTCAACCGGCTTGTCGCCCTGCCGGTTGGCGGTGCGCGTGCCGCTGACGACGTACACCACCGGGTCCTGGCCCAGCACCAGCGAGATGCGCGCTGTCTTCTCGCCCCGCTTGCGCGCGGCGTCCAGCATCCTCCACCCTGTCTGGCCGGCGCCGGGGCTGACGGCCACCTTGCGCGGCCCCTTCAGCTGGCAGCGATAGGTACCGAGGTTCACGCCCGCCTTCGGATCCACGGTGAATATCGAGGCTGTGTTGATGTAGCGGCCGCCGTCGCCGGGATTCACCTGCATGAAGGGGAAGGTTGTGAGATCAATCTCGTCACCCCGCAGGGTCACCTCCTTGCACAGGGCCTTTTGCCGCGGCACGAGCACCGGGGGAATCTCCGGGTAACGTCCGCCGTTCTTAGTCGCGAGTTCGATGAGGTGGGCACGGGCCTTGCGGAACGTCGCGGTGCCGCTGGCCGGGTCCGGCTCGAGACCCAGCGCAAGGCACTCGGCGTCCCACGGGCCCAGGTAATTACCCACGACCGGCCCCTTGAGCCAGCGGCCGCCGATCTTCACCTCGCCGAACAGCAGTGTGGGTGCACCCTCGAGGCCGTGCCGCTCGACGAGCCGGTACATGAGCGCGGTCGCCTCGTAGGCATCCTGGTCCACACGGTCGATGCGGAGCAGGCGGCCCCGGGCGTCGAGCGCGTCGATCATCTCGCGCATGGTGTCGAACGGGCCCGTGGGGCCGGAACGGGGCTTGCCAGCGGAGCTGAGTGCGCCGGCAGAAGTGGAGCAACCTGCCGCGGTCAGCGCGGCGGCGACACCGAGGGAACTGCCGGCAACGAAGGTCCGGCGGGTGACCGAAGCAAATGGGGACATAGCGGAATCTCCCGTGATTCACCTCACCATAGCACCGGGCCGATCCATGCCGGGCGCCTGCGCCGTTCTGTCCTCACGCCGGCGGCGGATTCCACCGGCCCACGAGCCTTGCCCACTGCTGCTCCACCCGCGCGAACGATTCCGGTGCCTGGGCGACCAGCAGAGCCCGGTTTTCCTGCTGCCATACCGCGGGACCACCCTCGCCGGGCAGGGCCCGGGTCGCGTCGATCACGAACTTGCTGGTCCGGTCCGGATCGCCCACGCTCGGGTCGAGCTGATGTCCGCGCAGGCCGGTCAGCACCTTGTTTGCGCCTTTGGGCTGCCAGCGGGCTCCCGTGGCATGGAGCACCGCCAGCGTGTCCAGCACGTCGATGTCGTCGTCCACCACGACGATGACCTTCGCCATGCCCACCCTGCGGGCCACGATCTCGCCCACGGCCAGGCCGTCGCCGGCATTCTCCTTGCGGATGCTGACGAAGCCGAAGCCGGGAAGTTCGGAGGGCGTGTGGGCGAAGGTTACGATGGGAGACTCCTCCCGAAGGCCGCGCAACGAGGACATGTTGGACGTGGCCGACGGCGCCCCCCGATTGACCCCGGTGAACTGGTTGACTATCCAGGGGTCGCGGCGGTGGGTGACGCGTGTGACGTTCATCCAGAAATTCTCGGCCTTCTTCCGGCCCATGTACCCGCGCATTTCGCCGAAGGGGCCTTCGGGCTGCAGGGGCTGGTCCAGCGGAATCTCGCCTTCGATGACCATCTCGGCGTGGGCCGGCACCAGAATGTCGTTGGTTTCAGACTTCACAACATCCAGCGGGCGCCCCCGCAGGCCGCTCACCAGCTGCAACTCGTCGGGGTTGCCCATCCCGATCTTCGACGTGGAGACGACCCACGTCATGGGATCCTGGCCCAGAACGATGGAGACCCTGGCAATCGTCTCGCCGCGCTCCTTCATCTTCATGAGCATCTGCCAGCCACTCTGGCCTGGCTCCGGGTTCACGCCCAGGAGACGCGGACCCTTGATTTGGCAGCGGTACGTGCCGAAATTTCCGCCGCCCTGGGCGTCCCGGGTGAAGACAGATCCCGTGTTGACGTAGCGCCCCGCGTCGGCCGGGTTGGACTGGATGAAGGCGAATTTCGTCAGGTCAATTTCGTCGCCGGCCAGGATCACCCGCTTGCACGGCGTGTCCGCGGCAGCGACTTCCCGGCACGAGGCGATCGGAAACTTGCCGTTCTCGAGGCGGTCCTGCGCGGCCCGGACGGCAGCCCGGTAAGTTCCGCGTCCATCGCCGGCCACGGGTTCGATACCCAGCGACACGGCCTCGGTGAAGTAGTGTCCGTACTGGTTGACTATGACGGGACCCTTGACCCACCGGCCGTCGATCTTCACCTCGTCGATGAGCAACGCGGGAGTGAGGTAGAGACCGTACTCGTCGATCAGCCGGTACATGAGCGCCGTGGTTTCGTAGGCGTCCTGGTCCAGGCGCGGAATGCGGATCAGCAGGCCGCGGCGCTCCAGCTCGGCGACGTAATCGCGGAGGGAGTCGAAGGGGCCGTAGGCCCAGCCGGGGGCCGTGGACGGCGGGGGACTGCCGCGCGCCTCGCCGTTGGCGTCGAGGGCAGCAGCCGCCAGGCCGAGGCCGACCGTGGCCGTCATGAGTTCCCGGCGATTCAGTTCTTTCATTGCCTGCTCCTGGCCAGCTACGTTGCCTGGCGGAGTGTAGAGCATGGCGAAACACGCCGCGTGCGGGTTGAATCCTCTAGCTCGTTCTACAGGATGTACCTGCTGAGGTCCTGGTCCTTCACCAGGCTACCCAGCTGGGCGTCCACGTAAGTTGCGTCCACCGTCACCGTGCCGCCGTTGCGATCCGCGGCTTCGAAGGACACGGTTTCCAGGAGCCGCTCCATGACGGTGTGCAAGCGGCGCGCTCCGATGTTCTCCTGCTCGCTGTTCACGTGAAAGGCGATCTCGGCCAGGCGGCGCACGCCGGAGTCGGCGAACTCGACGGTGACGCCCTCGGTGGCCATGAGCGCGGCGTACTGTCGGGTGAGTGCCGCGTCGGGTTCGACAAGGATGCGGACGAAGTCCTCGGTGGTCAGTGCGTCCAGCTCGACGCGGATGGGGAAGCGGCCCTGCAGTTCGGGGATCAGGTCCGAGGGCTTCGAGGCGTGGAAGGCGCCCGATGCAATGAAGAGAATATGGTCAGTCTTAACCATGCCGTATTTGGTGTTGACAGTGCAGCCCTCCACGAGAGGCAGCAGGTCCCGCTGGACGCCCTCCCGGGAGACGTCCGCCCCGTGGGTCTCGCCCCGGCGGGCCACCTTGTCGATCTCGTCGATGAAGACGATGCCGTTCTGCTCCACGTTCTCGAGGGCGGCGGACTTCAAGTCCTCCTCGTTGACCAGGCGCCCAGCCTCCTCGTCGATGAGCAGGCGGAAGGCTTCCTTTACCTTCAGCTTGCGGGCCTTGCGCCGGCCCGCGCCCATGTTCTGGAACAGGCTCTGGAGCTGGCTCGACATCTCCTCCATGCCGGGGGGCGCCATGATCTCCACACCGGCCGGTACGGCAGACAGGTCCACCTCGATTTCCTTGTCGTCGAGTTTTCCCTCACGGAGCATCTTGCGGAACTTCTGCCGGGTCTCTGAGTCGCGGGACTCCTGGGGCGACGTAAAGCCTGCGGAGGGCGGCGGAAGCAGGGCATCCAGGACCTTCTCCTCGGCGGCGTCCTCGGCCCGGTGGCGGACCTTCAGGGTCTCGCGCTCCCGGGTCAGCTTCACAGCGGCGTCCATCAGGTCCTTGATGATGCTGTCCACTTCCCGGCCCACGTAGCCCACCTCGGTGAACTTGGTGGCCTCCACCTTGATGAAAGGTGCCTGGGCCAGTCGGGCCAGCCGCCGCGCAATCTCGGTCTTGCCGACGCCCGTGGGGCCAATCATCAGGATGTTCTTCGGCGTGATCTCGCTCCGCAACGGCTCGTCCACCTGCATGCGCCGCCAGCGGTTCCGGAGCGCGATGGCGACGGCGCGCTTCGCGGGGTCCTGGCCGATGATGTACTTGTCCAGTTCCTGGACAATTTCGCGGGGAGTCATCTGGGACATCAGAGCACTTCGACCGTGATGTGCTGGTTAGTGTAGATGCAGATCTTGC